>VGWG01000137.1 GCA_016873675.1 Lentisphaerota bacterium
GCGCAGGCTGAACCGGGAAAAGAGATCCTCGTTCGAATTGTCTCCATGCTGGTCGGATTGATCCGTAGCACATCCCCTGATCGTGTGCATGAGCCGGGAGCCGTCTACGAGCCGGATCGGCAAAGGGCGGGGGATTAAGATTAAGATTAAGATTACGATTACGATTACGATTACGATTAGGAATTAACGACCTCATCAGAACTGCCATGCGCCCGGTGCGATTCCAGTTCGTTGAATCGCACCATTCACGCGGATCGACGGGTGTTAATGATGGACATTCTTTCCCGTTTCTGTCACGCTATAGCCGCGAATTCGCTGACCCAGACCGATTAAGGAAACACGACATGAAAAAACTGCGCGTGGGCGTGGTGGGATGTGGAAAGATCAGCGGGATCTATTTCAAGAACATCCCCCATTTTGACGCTTTGGAACTCTCCGCCTGTGCCGATTTGAACCGCGAGCGGGCCGATGCTGCGGCGAAGGAATACAAGATTCCCCGCGTGCTCGACACAGAAGCGCTTCTTTCGGACAAGGATATCGACGTCGTGCTCAACCTGACCGTGCCCCAGGCGCATGTGTCGGTGAACCTCAAAGCCATTGAGAACGGCAAGCACGTCTTCGTCGAGAAACCGTTCGCCCTTTCTCTGGCCGAGGGGCAGAAAGTGCTTGATTTGGCCAAACAGAAGGGTGTGCTGGTGGGCTGTGCCCCCGACACCGTTCTCGGTGGCGGCTACCAGACGGTGCGTCGCGAACTGGATGCGGGCGCCATCGGCCGGCCGACATCCGCCATGGCGTTCATGCTCTGCCATGGCCACGAGTCGTGGCACCCCGACCCCGAATTCTACTATCTGAAGGGTGGTGGCCCCATGCTTGACATGGGCCCTTATTACATCACGGCGCTTGTCACCAGCCTCGGCCCCGTGCGCCGCGTCAGTGCCGAGACCGGGTTGGCGCTCGCCGAGCGCACCATCACCAGTCAGCCCAAGTCCGGAAAGAAGATACCGGTGGAAGTGCCCACCCATCAGACCGGCACGCTTCTGTTCGACGGCGGCATCATCGCCACCGTTGTCATGAGTTTCGACATCTGGGCTCACCATCTGCCGCGCATCGAGATTCACGGCACCACGGGCAGCCTCTCCTGCCCCGATCCGAACACCTTCGGCGGCAAGGTGGAAGTGTACAGTGGCGAGAAAAATGCGTCGTGGAGGGAAATGACCAACCTGAGGCGCTTCAACGAGAACAGCCGCGGCCTCGGCCTGGCCGATCTCGCACAAGCCGTGCAGGAAGGCCGTGCTCCCCGCGCTTCCGGTGAACTGGCCCTGCATGTGCTCGAAGTCATGCTCGCCTTTGACAAGTCCTCCAAAGAGGGCAAGCACGTGAACATCGGCACCCGGATCGAGCGGCCGGCGCCTCGAACCGATGCCGCCATCGCATCGACCCTTCCCTAACGGAGTTCATTCATGAGAAAGAAAGCACTGGTGACGTGGGGCGGCTGGGAAGGACATGACCCCCAGCAAACATCGGCCTTGGCCCGCGAAATCCTCGAAGCCGAAGGTTTTGAGGTGCTGTATGTGAACACGCTTGACGTGTATACCGATGCGGCCCTCATGGCGTCTCTCGACCTGATCGTGCCCGTGTGGACGATGGCCGAGATCACCGGGGAGCAGTCCAAGGCCCTTCAGAACACCATCGGTGAGGGATGCGGCCTCGCCGGATGGCACGGTGGCATGTGCGACAGTTTCCGTAAGGATACAGGCTACCAGTGGATGACCGGGGGCCAGTGGGTCGCCCATCCGGGGAATAGCATCCGCTACGCGGTAAACTTCACGAAAAAAGACGATCCCACCGTAAAGGGCCTCACCGACTTCGATATCACCTCCGAGCAGTACTACATGCACACCGACCCCGGAAACGACGTGCTCGCCACCACGACCTTCGATGGCGTGCACGCCGATTGGGTGAAGGGCACCGTCATGCCCATTGCGTGGAAGCGTCCGTGGAAGAAGGGCCGCGTGTTCTACACCAGCCTCGGCCATATCCGCCGCGACTTCGAAGTGCCGCAGGTGCGCGAACTGGTGCGCCGTGGAATGCTCTGGGCTGCGCGCTGAAAGATGCAGGGTCTTTTCCCCATCACCGTGAACCGTCAGGACCTGATGCTGAGTCGCGCCCACGAATCCGAACTCGAGTTGGCGCGCCTCGGATGCGCCCATATTGCCGGACATCGGACCCCAACCACGGGTCCAGTTCCCGCCACTGCTGTATTTGGCTCGCATCCCGAGATCGCGGCACCCTGTCGACTGTTTGGCCCGCCGGGCACAGGGGGCGCTGACATCCAGCACGCACGAGAGCGAGATCTGTTTCTGCGCTGAGAACCTTCATCCGGCGAGACGGGACTGTTCCTCCCGGATAACCGGCTCGCGCAATTCCCAGGAGGTGACGGACTTCTTGAGATACAAGGATGAGAGGCGATCAGCTTCGATCGTGGCCTGCTGAAGGATTTTAATATGCCGGGTCAGGATGAGGCGGCGCAGGCGGCTGGCGTCATCGGCCGGATCGTCGCCGATGGCGGTGCGCTCGGCGCGGAGGGCATCGATCCAGAGGCGGGTGACGATGTCCCGCGCGGCGTCGAGCGGGGAGAGCTCCTCGGAATGGTTGACCCGCGGCAGGCGGAGGATCACCGGGTCGAGGAAGGCTTTCAGGGCGGGATCGGCGGCGGCATAGAGGTCGGCCAGAGCGTCGGTGTCGGCGGCTGCGCGCCAGGCACAAAAGACAGTGTGTGCGTGCGGGTGCCGCACGAGGGCCTCGGGGAGATAGGTGCGGAGCAGGTCCGCCACGGCGAGGTCATCCTCATGGTGAAACAGCAGTTCGGCGAGGGCGAGATCGGCCGGGGTGGCCGATTCAGGCGCAGCCTCCGCCGGCGTTCCGGGAGCGTCGTCGGTGGGGTGATCTGCGGCCTCCTCGCTGGAAAAGGGGTCATGCGGCGGCGGCTCCTCGTCGAACCCGGGTTGTGTCGCGGGTGCCTGCTGAGGCGCGGGGGCTGAACCGGATTTTCCGTAGGCGGCGGCGCGGGCGGCGGCCTCGGTCTGCCGGACGCGGAGGGCTTCGAGATCCTCGGTGAGCGCCGCCTCGGGAAGGCGCAGTCGGGCGGCCGCCTCCTGCAGGAGGTGGGAGCGGAGGACGGCATTCGAGCAGGCGGCGAGCGTTTCGAGGACGGCGCGGCAAATGCGGCTGACGGCGTCCACATCGTCGGGCCGTTCCTCGCCCTCCCGCATGGCTCGGATCTGGAAGGCAGTGAGCGATTCGGCGGTGTCGATCAACGCATGCGCCGCCTCGGCGCCGCGATCCCGGATGAGCGAGTCGGGATCCTCGCCGGGGGGCAGGCCGGCGACACGGACCGGGATGCCCGCCTCAAGGAAGAGGGCGCCGGTGCGGATAGCAGCTTTGCGTCCGGCGGTGTCGCCGTCAAAGAAAAGGACGGCGGAATCGGCGTGATGCTTGAGCAAATCGACGTGGTCGCGGGTGAAGGCCGTCCCCTGCGACGCAACGGCGGTGGTGAGGCCGGCGGCGTGGCAGCGGATGACGTCGATCTGCCCTTCGCAGATCACCGCCTCGCGGCGGGGGTGCTTGACGATCGCGCCGCGCGCCTTGTCGAGGGCGTAGAGGATCTTGCCTTTGCGAAAGATCGGCGTCTCGGGGGAATTGACATATTTCGCCGGGTGGGCTTTGGGATCGAGGATGCGGCCGCTGAAGGCCACTACGCGGCCCTGAGGGTCCGTAATGGGGAACATGAGCCGTCCGCGAAAGCGGTCATAGTAATCATCCGGACGGGATGGGTCGTTGGGCGGCGTCAGCACACCGGCGGCGACGAGCTGCTCGGCGGTGAAATTATGCTTCGCCGCCCAGGCGAGCGTGGCGCCGCGCTCGAGCGGCGCGTAGCCGATCCCGAACCGCGCGACCGTATCGGCCGCAAGCTTGCGCGACTCCAGATAGGCGCGCGCGCTGGCGGCACAGCCGCTTTGCGCGAGGCAGCGCTGGTAAAACGCGGCCAGTTCGAGATGGATGGCATAGAGCCGGTTGCGCTGCTCCGACTCGTAATCGGTGGCGGTGTCAATGACGACGCCCGTCTTGTCGGCGAGCGAGCGGACCGCATCCATGAACGAGAGGCCATCCTGCTTCATCAGGAATGTGAAAACGTCTCCGTGTTCGCCGCAGCCGAAGCAATGGTAGAACTGCTTGGCCGGATTGACGTGGAACGACGGGGTCTTCTCCTGATGGAACGGGCAGCACCCCTTGAAACTCGTGCCAGCACGTTTGAGCGCGACTCCGCGGGCGGCGACAAGCTCCACGATGTCGGCGCGGGCGCGAATCTCCTCGATCGCGCGGTCTGTGACGCGTGAGCCCATCACTTCAAACCCATATGGGCGCGCAGCCAGGGGCAGACATGCTGCCCGACGCGGGATTGTTCGATGAACAGCCGCTGCACCGACTTGAGCGGGACGAGCATAGCCAAGGCAAACACGACAGCGAGAATGACGGCGGCGTAGACAGCGCCGGCGGCGAGGCCCAATACGGCGTCGGCGGGCTGGAGGATCACCACCTGAAACATGGCGTTGAAGACGCAGCGCACGGTCAGCCCGATGATGAACCCCGCGAGGAGGGTCAGCGCGAGGGACGTGACGGCGATCGCGGTGGATGCCGTCGTGCCCGTGAGCGCCGAAAAGGCGCCCTGGATAGGGGAGTAAAGCGTCATGCCAGCCCACGCACCCCCGACAAAGCCCATAATGCGGGCGAGTTCGTCAGAGACGCCGCGGATCAAGCCCCGGCTGAGAAAAAACAACAGGACCATCACCGCCAGAACATCAACGAGGGTGCCAAACGTAAGCGGGGCGTAAGGCATATCGATCCTCCTTTCAGGTTCCGTGATCGGCGGGAAGCGTGTTGAGCCAGAGCTCATAGCGCTTGCGCTGTTCGCCGACCGGGGCAAGCTGCAGGTAGTATTCGCCATAGGCGCGGGCGCCTTTCGGATTATCCTCGGCGCTCCGCAGCGTGGCCAGAAGGGCGAAGAATCCGTAGCGGTTGGGCCATTTCGCGGCTGCCCGGTTCAAGAGGTGCCCCGCCTCTGGCAGGTCCTTCAGTTCGAGGGCGGCGCGGGCGCCCTGATAAAACGCGTCGGCGTAGCCGGGGTTCAGGACCGTCGCCTGCCGGAAGGCATCGAGTGCCTGCTGGTGTTCACCCCGGCCCAGCAGGGCCTGCCCCAGGCCCAACGCGGCGGCCGCGCACTGGGGATCGGCGGCGAGGGCGTCGCGATAGGCCTTCTCAGCCCGCGGCCAGGAGCGGGCGGCGGCGGCGCGGTCGCCCTCCTTGACCCGCGCGGCCGCCGTGTCGGCGTCGCGGCGCTCGGCGGGCGGGAGTGCCCGGCTGTTTTTCTGAGTCCGCCGCAACGCCTCAAGGGCCTTGGCCGCCTCGGCCTGCCAGGGGTCGCTACTGAGGGCCATGCGCCGGTACAGTTCGAACTCGTCGGCGGCCTCGTCGGTCAGACTGAAGTGATCCCGGTAGAGCAGGGCGAGGTTGTAGTGCGCCGGGGCGTATTTCCAATCGGCCTTGACGGCCTGAAGCAGTCGGACGCGCGCGAGGTCGTAACGGGTGGCGCCGCGCTCCACGTTCGAGAGGGCGGTGAGAAAGCGCGCGCGGTCCTGCGGCGTTGCGGCGAGCAGTTCGTTGAAAACGGCACGGGCCTTTGCCCACTCGCCGCGGTGCAGCGCAATCTGGCCCTGCAGCTCGCGCGCGCTCAAGTTTCCGGGCTCGATGGATAGAACCTGTTTCAGCGCGGCCTCGGCCGGAACGAAGCTGCCGAGCAGAAAATGGGCGGTCGCGAGGTTGTAGTGCAGGGTCGCGTCATTCGGCAGCCGGCGCGCGGCGCGATTGAAGTGCCGCACAGCCAGTTCGTAATTGCGGTCCTTCAAGGCCGCTTCGCCCTCGCGCACCGCGCGGCGCGGCGAAAATGCGCCGCAACCGGCTGCGGCGATGGAAAGAAGCAGGCTTATGGCAAGGAAAGTGCGTGTCATGGTGTCCCATCCCGTTCGTGCGTGCGCGTCAGTAAAACAGGTCGGGGAGTAGTATACGACAAACAGGCTGCAGGTTGAAAGCCTGTTTGTAATGGGTCGTTATTGGGGGTGAGTGTGGATAGGCATCGCGCCCGAGCATATCCGTACAGTCGAAATCGAAATCGCTATCGGGATACAAATCGGGATCGGGACCGAAATCGACGAGAAAGCAAGGAATTCGACCCCGATTTCGATTTCGACTGTACGAATGTGCTCAAAATTAGAATTGCTGGGTGTGGGTGTGGATGCA
>VGWG01000138.1 GCA_016873675.1 Lentisphaerota bacterium
TCTCCTGCGGCGGGGATGAGGGTGAAGGCGTCGCGGCGGCGGTTGCGGATAAAGGCGACCGTGCCGCCGGACTTGGCCTTGTTGGCGCGTCCGACGCGGGCGCGGACGGGGAGCGCCTGGATGCGGCGAAATTCGGCCGGTTCCGCCGTCCTGAAGCGGCGCAGTTCCATGAGGTAGTCGAGGCGCTCGTCGCGCTCCTCCTGGATGTCACGGTCAAAGAGGCCGAACGAATCGATCTCTTCGGTTTCGGAATAGATTTGCGAATCCTCGCCCAGGGCGGTATGGAAGGCCTGAAGCTTCATAACGGCCTTCTTGTGGAGGTCGATGTCGCGATCGACCTTCTCGGTCGGGAAGAAGACGATATTGTGAATCTGGGAGGCGGTGGCGCCGATGCGGTTGACGCGGCCCAGGCGCTGCATCAGGCGGGTGGCGTTCCACGGCGTGTCGTAGTTGACCACGGTGTTGGCGCGGTGGAGGTTGACGCCTTCGGCCAGCACCTCGGTGGTGATCAGGAAGGGGAAATCGTCACGCCAGAGCGCGCGGGGATCGAGATTGGCGTCGAAATTGGCACGGATCACCTCCTGCTTCTCCTTGCGGTTGGAGGAGTCGATACGCAGCGCGGGCCGGTCGGGCGCGGCGGCGGCGAGGCGCTTTTCAAGATAGGCGGCGGTTTCGGCGGATTCGGTGAAGACAACCAGCTTTCCGGAGGGGTTCCGGGCCGGATCGAACAGGAGGGGGAGTTTCTCGATGAAGGTGTCGAACTTGGGGTCCGTCTCCTGCTCCGGAGCGGAGCCGTTGAAGGCGTCCCATTCGGCGCAGAGGCTGTCGAGAACGGCGAGGTCGTGGCGCAGACCGTCCACAAAACCGGGCGCAAAGTCATGGGGCGCGCAAATGGTGATGGTGGGGTCGAAGGCCATGGCGGTTGTGAGCAGGTCGATCAACTCCTCCTCGCGGTCTTCAAGGATGTAGGCGGAGACGTTGTATTCCGGGGCGATGCAGACGCGGCCCGCGTCGAACATCGCGACCATGGCGGCCGTCGCGTCGCGGAAGCGGCGAAGGGAGGCCCGGAAGGCATGGAATGAGCTGTCGAGACGTTTGACCAGCAGGGTCTTCATGATGGCCGCAAGCTGAATGGAGACCCGGTCCGCGTTGGGATATTTGGCTTTCAGCTCGGGGCTCTTGAGGTACTGGATGGCACGGTAGCGGTTATACGTCAGGCCGCCGGCCGAACGGCTGATCATCTCAAGCGTGCGGTCATAGGCGGCGTTCATTTCCGGACTGAGGATATAGAGGATCTTTTGCGGGATTCCGGCCTTGGGAAAGAGGATGCCCTGCGCCGCGAGATCCTTCTTGTAGGGCTCCTGCGCATCCAGGTCGGTGCGGGTGCGGCGCACTGTGATGGGCGCGAGCACCTTCTCGCGGATGCGCCGGGTGATCGCCATGACGGCTTTGCGGGCTTCGGCGGCCGAAAGCTGCCGGGCCTCTTTCCATTCATTCATGCTCTCCGCGAAGAAACCTTGGAGATTGGCCACGTCGAGCGTCGTCTCCTTGCCATCCTGGAACATGAGCAGCAGGTTGTAGATATCCCGCGGAGAGTTATTGAACGGCGTCGCCGAGATCAGCATGATCTTCTTGCTTTCCAGGCGGTTGGTGGAGGTGTTGCGCACCTGGGTCTTGCAGACGCGCTGCAACTGGTCGTACATCTCGGCCGAATCATTGCGAAACTTGTGGGCCTCGTCAACAATCACGAGGTCATAGCGCTCAGGATGCCGCACCTTGTGCAGGCTGCCGCTGGAGACGATGTCCACATTATGAAGCTGGAACCGGGCGACGGTCTCCTGCCACGAGTCGCGCACGGCGGGTGGCACAATGATCAGCGTGCGGCCGACGTGGACGGGATAGCCGTTGGAGAAGAAAAACTTTTTTGCGATCTGGCAGGCCACGATGGTCTTGCCGAGGCCGACCACATCCGCAAGAAAGAAACCATTATGCTTGCGCAGCAGGTCAAAGCCCTGGTTGACCGCGTCGGTCTGATAGCTGAGACGTTTGAAGCCTTCGGGCAGGTCTTCGGCGGCTGCCGGGTCGAACTCCACGCCGCGCCCGAAATACTCGATCAGAAACTTGAGGTACAGCTCGTAAGGCGTGATGGCGTCGTTGAGGTAGGTCTCATCCTTAAGGGTTGCCAGGCGCGCGGGGAGGACGTCTACGCCTTCGGCCCAGAGCGCCTCATACTCCTCGGCGGCGAACACCACATCCTCATAGTTGCTGAGCAGGACATTGAACTCGTAGTTGGCCGGGCCGTGGCCGCTGCCCAGACCCGCGTCGGTGAGATTGGAGGAGCCGGTTATAACGTTGCCGTGTTTGTGCTCGTTGTAGTTGGCGGGGCGGAAGATGTAGATCTTGGCGTGCAGCTTGCGGGAGGGGTGTGCCCGGAGTTCGACCTTCTTGGAGGCGACATCTTCGACGAACTGCAGGATGCCAGCCTCGACGGCGGCGTCATAACGGGCCTCTGCGATATCCCGCTTCACGTCCGCCATGAAGGTTTCAATAGCCGAGACGGCCGAAGCGTCGAAGAGCAGGCCGCGCTCCTGGCACCGGGCGGCGCGCTCGTCCACGTCGATGCCGACCAGGATGCGGATCTTTTCAAGAGTAGCGAGGTGCGGGCGGAGGGCGAAATAGCCGGATGAGCGAAAATAGCCGACCAGCGCGTCGAAGAAGCGGATGTCCGGGTTGTTGGAAAACACACCTGCGAATTTCTCGATCAGGGTGTTGTCGCGACGGTTGGTGAAGAACCGTGTGCTCATGCGTCACTTTCTTTGGCGATCAGGAGAGTGGGTGTCCCAGGAGAATCAGTCGGCGAGAAACGGTACGTTGTTCGTGGAGCTGAAGAACCTGTCCCAGATGGAAACGTGCGGTATGACGCAGTTCGCATGCGTGCAGTATAGGTGGTGGGGGGATGGGTGTCAATGCAAGCGATTGCTTGCGAACGGATTTCGATGGCTGTCTTTCCACTTTCCGCTTTCCACTTTCCGCTTTCTCTTTTTTTCGGGTATACTGACGGCCCTTTCGTATGCATCCTTCCACACATGCTGCCGATGCGCACGCCTCGTTCACACCCGTCCGAGCCGTCCGCTTTTACATTCCGCTGGTGATCCAGGCGGTTTCGCAGAGTTTCACCTATCCGCTGGTGGCCATGGTCGTGTCGCGCGGCCCGGGGGGTGTCGCCGATTTTGGGGCCTTCGCTCAGGGGCAGGCCGTTTTTTTTCTGCTCGGCGCGTTGGGGGCTGGGCTGCTTACCACCGGGATGGTTTACGGACGAACGCGCCTTGGATTTGAGCGTTTTCAGAGGCTGAGTCTGCTCTTCATAATCGTCATCGTGGTGATGCAACTGCTGCTCTCGCTCCCCCCGTTCGACCATCTGGTTTTTGATCGGCTGCTCGCGCTGGAGCCGGGGATGCAGCGCATTGCCCGCGACACCCTGCTTTACAGCATACCCGCGAACATCCTGTTCCTGCTTCGCACCCCGTATCAGGCGATTCTCTACAACGCCCGGGCCAGTTCCGCCGCCAACGCCGCGACGTTGGGGCGGATCGCCGCGACGGTGCTGTTGTCGTATCTTTTCGTGCATGCCCGGTTTGTCGGCCACATTGCGGGAATCATCGCCTTCACCCTGCCGGTGTTTGGCGAATACTACGTGTCGCGGCTATTGTCGCGCGCGATTCTGGCCGACCTGCCGCAGAGCGAGGCCCGGTGCCCGTCGATGCGCGAACAATTCCTGTTTTGCATCCCGCTGTCGTTTGGCGGCCTGCTTCTGGCGCTCTCAGGATTCATGACCGCGGCCTTCATCACGCGCGCCGCCGACCCCGTGCGGATGCTGCCGATCCACTATGTCGCCATGGGGGTTGTCAATCCGGCCTGCTTCGCGGCGATCCGGATGCAGGCCGTGGTGCTGGCCTTCCCTCCCGACGATCAGGCGGGCGCGCAGACGTTCCGCTTCGCCTGCGTCGCGGGTCTTGCGCTGGCCTGCGTGCTGCTCCTCGGCCAGATTCCGGCCATTGCGGGCGGTTATTTCGGCGTGATCCAGAATCTGCCAGCCGCCGACATCCCCCTGGCGATGCGGGTCATGCTGGTCGCCTGCGGTCTCCCCGTTCTGCAGACCCTCCGGGGGCACGCCGAGGGGCTTGCCGCCTGGCGCAAACGGCCCAATGCCATTTTGGCCGGCCAGGCGGTCTATCTGGCCAGTCTGGTCTGCGCGCTCTTCTTTTTTCTCACGCTCGGCGTCCCCGGCTACCTGATGGGCGTCTGTGCAATCGCCATCGCCGTTACCGCGACTTTTTTGACCATCCGCATGGGCCTATTGCTGGGCGATCTGGAATCCCGCATCGCCGAATTCGGTCCTCGCCACGGAGAGGAGGGTGATCCGCCATGACGATTCGGGCACGGATTGACGAGGCCGTCGCACGGTTCCCCAGGCGAACGGCGATGGTCTACTCCCGCGATGGCGCATGGGTGCGGGTGACGTACGCGGCGCTGGGGGAGCGGATCAGGCGGGCCGCCGAGGGGTTCGCCCGTCTCGGCGTCGAGCCGAGGCGGGATTGCGTCGCGCTGATGCTCGAGAACGGTCCCGAGTGGGTCGAGATCTACAGCGCCCTGGCCGGCACCGGTGTGACGGTGGTACCGATGGACCCCGGTCTGCGCGGACCCGAAATCGCCCACATGCTCGATGATTCGCAGGCTGCGGCCGTGATCGCCCAGGCGTCGCACGCCGCGACGCTAGCCGAGGTACTTCCGGACATTCCCTCCGTGCGGAGCGTGGTGCTGGTGGGCGGGCCACCGGCGCCCGCCGCGATCGCCGCCCGCCGAACCGAATCCTATGAAGCGCTGCTGACCGCGTCGCCCGTTCCGGATTGCGGCAGCCGCTACGACACCTCCAGACCCTCGGAAAGCGACATCGCCTCGATCATCTACACCTCCGGAACAACCGGCAAGCCCAAGGGTGCCATGCTCACGCACATCAACTTCTGCAGCGATGCTGCGGGTGCCCTTGATGTGCTTGCCGACATCACCCCGCGCGACCGTTTTCTCGTGGTGCTGCCGCTGTTCCACTCCTTTGCCTTCATGGGCAATTACGTCGTGCCACTCTCCCGGGGGTGCGCCCTCTGTTTTGTGCAAAGCCTCCGCACGATCGGCGAGGACTGCCAGACGCTCGCGCCGACCGTTCTGATGGCCGTGCCACTTCTGGTGGAGAAGCTGTTCAAGAAGATCGATGAGCGGCTGAAGGCCAGCGCGGTCGCCCGCTTCCTGCTGGCGATCGGGCTGGGCCGGTGGGTCGGGATCGGTGTCCGACGGCGGCTCGGCGGCAGCCTTCGCCTCCTGGTCGTGGGCGGCGCGCCCTGCCCGGTTCCGGTGATCACCGGCTTTCGCGCGCTCGGATTCGGGATGATCGAAGGCTACGGGCTGACCGAGGCCGCGCCGGTGGTCTCCCTGTCACGGGTGAACGACGCCCGGCCGGGGATGATCGGCTATGCGTTGCCGAACATCAGCGTGCGCATCGCCGGAGCCGACGCGCAGGGGGTGGGCGAGATTCAGGTGCGCGGACCGATCGTGATGCGAGGCTATTTCCGCAATCCCGGGGCGACGGCGGAGGCGTTTGACGGCGAGTGGCTGCGGACGGGCGATCTGGCTGTGATGGATGCCGACGGCTACCTGACCATCCGCGGCCGCATGAAAGCGCTGATCGTCAACCGCGAAGGCAAGAACATCTATCCAGAGGAGGTCGAGCAGGTGATTGCCCTCGATCCGCGGGTGCGGGACATCGTGGTGATTGGCTATCGGGAGGGTCACGACGTCGGCGAAAAGGTCGGGGCGATCGCCGTGCCGAATCTCGATGCGATCGCGGCTGAGAATGGTGGACATGCTCCCGGCTGGGGCGAGATCGAGTCGTTGATGCGTCGGATCGTCGCGGAGCAATGCCGACTGCTCTCCGATTACAAGCATCCCCGCAAGCTCGTGATACGCCGCGAGCCGTTGGAACGGACCTCCACACAAAAAGTCCGCCGCCACGTCTATCAGGACCAACTCGATACGCCGGGAGAGAGCGAATGAAGTTGACGGAAGCGACGATTTTCGATATAGTCTATCAACAATCTGGTG
>VGWG01000139.1 GCA_016873675.1 Lentisphaerota bacterium
CGTTGCATTCGGGGCTTTCGGTGGAACAGGTCGATAAAATCGTCAAGGAGCGTGGGGAACTGCCCTTGCAGGATGTCTTACGGTGCCGGGTGCGCTATTTCAGTGACGGCGTGGTGATCGGCAGCAAGACCTTTGTGAACGAAGTCTTCCGGTTACACCGCGACAACTTTGGTCCGAAGCGGAAAGACGGAGCGCGCCCGATGCATTTTGCGGCCTGGGGCGGGCTGTGCGCCGCGCGCGACCTCCGTCTCACGCCGATTGCCGCTTCCGGCGGGTGATTTCACGCCCGCCGTTTCATCCGAAATCCTTTCTACGAGCAGGACATCGGCCGGAGGTCTGCACACGATTCGTGTCTTGTGAGGCTTGTGAAGGCCGAAATCGGTCCCTTTGGCGCCTCCAGCCTCTTTTTTGATACCCGCCGTCCGCAAACACTCCCGTTGAGCCGTCGTGGTAGTTCATGTTTGGGGCTACATAGACAAATTTGGCCAGCCAATCCCGCGCACGTTTGATTGCTGGAGTGTCCCTTATAACCGCCGTCGTTGTATCACGATGTGTGTGCCCGCTGGAAGGGAACTGGATTTGGCTATCTCCTGCTGCTGCTGGCCGTTTGTTGGATTCCGGCGATGCTCAAGATGCAGGGTGGCCTTGCCCATTTCATCGATCACGAGGCACCCAGGATGATCGCCCAGATTCCCGTGATCACCGTTGTGAACGGGGAAGCGTCCATCGAGGGGGAGCAACCGTATACGATCCGGGATCCGAAGACCGGTCAGGCGATCATCGTGATAGACACCACGGGTTCAATGACATCCTTGAAGGACACAGACGCCATCGGGCTGGTCACGAAGACGGAAGCCATCTTCAAGAAAAACGCGATTGAGACCCGGACGTTCACGTTCAAGGAGATCAAGAAATTCACCTTGGATCGAGACATGATCACGGACTGGCTGGCCAAGGCAAAGAGATTCGTGACACCCGTGGCGTACCCGTTTATCCTTCTGGGTTCATTCGTCTTCCGCGTCATGCAGATCCTGATCTATGCCGTCCTCGGTCTGATTCTGGCTGCCTGCTGCAAGACCCGCAGGACGTATCCCGAGTTGATCCGCCTCTCGGTGATCTCGGTGACGCCCGGTATGATTATCAAGACCGTTCTTGGCATCGCCCAGATCAGCATTCCCGTTCCGGGGCTGCTGTATTTTCTGGCGACCATGGGCTACCTCCTGTTTGGCATCCAGTCGGCTGCGGCGGGCGAACGCGCATCCACGTCCGCCATTCCGCCAGCGTTGTGATGTTCAAAGACCCGCCGCAAGCCGCGTTGCGGACTGTCGAGTTTCGCAATCTAAGGATAGAATTGCGACCCCGATACCGACACCGATGGTTCCATCTCCATCATTAGAATTGCTGGGGATGGACAGGCATCGTTGAAAAACGGTATGATGTGGACAGATACAAAACAGGAGTGGCGGAAATGTCTAGTCACAAGCAGCGCATCCCCGTGAAACTCGTCGGCGAAACGGGCGTACGATACGGCAACGAACCGTTGAGCTTTGGCGTCCCGTTTGCGGAGGGAACGTTTCCGGCCGATGCACGTTTGCGCGCGGTGCGGGCCGACGGCAAGGAACTTCCGCTCCAGACGGCCCAGATGACGACGTGGAAGAAGGATCTGAAGGACGTCAAGTGGCTGCTCGCCGATCTGCAGGCCGACCCCGCCGTCGATGGCGAAACGGTGTTTCTGGAGTCCAATCCATCTGATCGTGCCGATCAGAAAAACAACGCTTCCGCCATCACCGTGAGCAGCAGTAACGGCATTCTGACTGTTGACACGGGTGTTCTGCGGCTCAAGATGCGGATGGATTACGAGCGCTGGCGCCTGCGCGAGAACACCTCGCCCTTCGCGGGGTGTCAGATCAAGACGGCGGACGGGTGGCGTGATGTGTGGCAGGGCACGGGTCTGCTGCTCTACATGAAGGATCAGCACGGCAATCTGTATACCTCGGAGGGAATTTGTCCTGCGCCACGGATTGTCGTCGAGGAGCAGGGATCGCTGCGGGTCTGCCTGTGGGTCACCGGGCACCTCTATTCCGCTCAGGGGCTGCGCTTTTGTCCGTACACGTTGCGCATCCACCTCTATGCGGGCAAAGCCGACCTGCGGATCTTCCACACGTTCGTCTTTGACCAGGACCCGACCCGCATCCAGTTGAAGGCCATCGGTCTGAAGGTGTTCGCAAAGACCGGCGACGGAGCCGTGGCGGCGGTCGGCGGGGAAGAGTCAACCGCACACTTCACTCGCAACCTGACCCCTGACGTGAATGGCTATGCCACCCTGGGCGCCATCGGGTGCGATCAGGTTCGTGAACGCCCCAATCCGGCCAACACCACGCCCGGCCAGCTATCGATTCTGCAGACGGACGACAGGCACTATGCCGCCCGGTTGAACGATCAGCCCTTTGGCACCGGAGGCCGGGCGATGGGCTGGGCCAGCCTCAGCGGTCCCGACGCCAGCCTGGTGGCCGGCATCCGCGATTTCTGGCAGGAGTATCCGAAGGGATTTGCCGTGTCGTCCGCCGGCATCGACATCCGCATCTGGCCGGAGGACGCGCCCCAGCCGCTGAGTTTCCTGTCGCCATTCGATGAGCCGCCGATCGATTTTCGCGGCACGCGCGATGAGGACGAGATCAAGCGCCTTCTGGCCGAAAATCCGACCGCGCCGCTGTCGCTGCGGCAGTTCCGCACCGACGACGTCACGTGGATCGAAGATGTGATGGCCCGCCTCGCGCCGGGTCGGAAGATGAGTTATAACGATTTTCTCGGGCCGTTCACAGGCATTGGGACGGCCAAGACCACCGAGATCGTGCTGCGTTTCAGCGCGGGCCCGATCGCCAACGCCGATGCCGCCGCGTTCGGCGCCGCGGTGCAGGAACCCCTGGTTGGGATCGTGGACCCCGGGTACCTCTGTGGCACCGACGTGTTCGGCCGGTTCCTGCCCGCCGGTCACCCGCAATTTGAGGAGATGGACCGGGAACTGACCGCGTTTCACGAGCGCATTCATGTCCGCCCGATCCAGCGCGCGCGACGGTACGGCATGTTCATGTACGGCCACATGATCAACGCGCATTCGCCTTCGACGCCGGACGCCGTGCATAACCTCTACATCAACAGCGACGAGCCGGAGAAGGCGCTGCGTTACATCGGCCCCTTCGGGAACGAAGCCTCCGATAGTGTGCAGTGGGTCTGGTGCCAGTTTCTGCGCAGTGGCCGTCGCTCTGACCTCCGCTGGGCCCAGCTCGCCTCGCGCGCCACGGCGGACACCAGTTTCGTGCATGCATTTCCGGGCCACGAAGAAAACGTCGGATGTATTCACTATCACGGGCCGCACGTCTGGCACAACGCCCTCAACCGGTCGCACTCGAATGTCGGCGGAATCGCGATGGACTACTACGTGACCGGCAACCGCCGGCTGCGCGATATCGTCATCGAGGCCGCAGACGGCCTCGCCGATAACAAGCTGGAGCCCTGCGGGATCATCACCTGCTTCGCGACCATCTCGCGCGAGTTCGTCATTCCGGTCGCGATCCTGATGGAGGCGTATCAGATCACCTGGCACGAGAAGTATGGCACGCCGGCCCAGCGATCGCTCAACTGGTTCCTGCGTACCGTCCGGACGCCGGGCTTCATGCCCGGGCATGTGTTCACGCGCGGTCCGCGCGGCGACCAGGCGGAGGTCGAGGGCGAGACGTTCAGCCCCACCTGTAACGATGACCAGATGCTGATGCCCGCCCTGCGTCTCTTTCCGTCCAAGGCGCTGACCGACTTCATTCTGGCCCAGGCAGCGTATGGCCGTCGGGCGCACATCGCTTATGATCTCACGGGCGATCCGGAGATCCCGGCCGCCGTGCTTCAAGGTATACGGGACTATGTGGGCGCCTTCCGCAACGGCAGGAATCCCGGCCTCTACCACCAGTCTGCATGCGATCACGTGCCGCGTGGCATGAAGATCGTTGCGCTAGCCGCGGAGAAAAATCCTGCTTTTTGGGACTGGGCTGCAAAGTGGGCGGACGAGCAGAAGGCGAATCCGAAACCACGTCCCCCGATGCCCCCTCAAGTAAAGGGCCGGATCAGCCTCGGCGCGCTGAGCACGGAGCCGTTGGCATGACGATCAGGGAAGGCGTCTGGCGAGCGTCGCCCGGAAGACGCCGCCGATGCTGCGCACCCATTTACTGATGTTGGCAAGCGCCGTTTTTTTTGATATGGTGCCGCTGTTGGTGCCCGCCGGTTTCCACGGGCGATCAGCCAAGACACGGTTCGTCATCAGGAATCTGGGTTTCCGTAGGAGAGAGCGCGAAGTTACCTATGCTTTTTTTGCGAAAGAAATTGGTTATCAGAACACGTGACGCGCATTGCATCTCACGCAAGAACATCGATCCGGATGCCCTGCGCGTGCTCTACCGGCTCGCGGACGCGGGCCAGACCGCCTATCTGGTCGGCGGTTCGGTGCGCGATCTGCTGCTGGGACGGACGCCCAAGGATTTCGATATCAGCACCGACGCCCATCCGAACGCCATCCGCAAGCTGTTCCGCAATTGTTTCCTGATCGGCCGCCGCTTCCGGCTGGCCCACATCGTGTTTGGCCGGAAAGTGATCGAAACCAGCACCTTCCGGCGACAACCGAAGGCCAGCGAGGGCGAGGCCGCCAACCTCTATCAGCACGAGGACAACACCTTCGGCACACCGGAAGAGGATGCGTTGCGCCGCGATTTCACGGTCAATGGGCTGTTCTACGACATCAAGACCTTCTCGGTGATCGACTATGTCGGCGGTCTGAAGGATCTCGAGGCCAAAACCCTCCGCTGCATTGGCGATCCGAATGTCCGCTTTCGCGAGGACCCCGTTCGCATGATGCGCGCCGTCCGTTTCGCGGCCCGCCTCGGCTTTGGCATCGATTGGTCCAGCCGCCGCGCCATCCGCCGCCATCATGCGGAGATCACGCACGCTTCGGTTCCCCGCTTGCTGGAGGAGGTGATGCGCCTGTTCACCTTCCGGACCGCCGAGCCGGCCTTCCACCTGCTCTGGAAGTACGAGTTGTTGGGCGACATCATTCCCGAGCTGGAGGCCTTCATCAATCACAGCGGGCGCGAGCAATCGCCCGTCTGGGCCGCTTTGCGGGCGCTGGACGCCGACCCGGCCGCCGACGACGCATCGGGCGGGCTACGCCTGGCCGTGCTATACTATCCGGTATTTAAGAAGGCGCTCGCCGACGAACTCCGTCATGCGGCCGGCAAGCGGGTCAACCGGCTTCATGTCGCGCGCACGGCCTTCGAGCCGCTCGTCCGGCGGTTGCACATCCCCAAGGCGATCTTCTACACCGCGACCAATCTCTTCGACATGCTCCCTTGCTTTGACGAGCTGCTCAAGCACCCCGCCCGCCGGGATCGATTCGTCCGAAGCAACCTGTTTCCGGAGGCGCTCGCCTTGTGGCGCGTGGTCTGCCGTGCCGAGACTGTCGTTCCCTCTGGCCTTTCCGACTGGGAGGCCGCAACCGCCCAGACGTCGCCTCACCGCGGGCCCGAAGCGGAAGAGAGCGACGAGAGTGATGAGGCATGGCGCGCAGCAGCAGGGGACGCGCCCCGCGACGCGCCCAGGGCCGGATTCCACGGCGGCCGCCGTCGGCGCCGCCCCCGCAACGAGCACGGCCACCGCGAGAGACACCCGTCCGGAGGCGGCGGCCAGACGGGCGAAACGGGGTCCGGGCGTCGAGCCCAAGGGTGTGATCAGATTTGAGCCTCACGCCTTCCACCAATCGCAATCGCACCGTCGTCATTCTCGCACTTGACTTTCAGCATTATTATGAAATAAGCTAACCCCGAATCTGGAAGGGGAGAAGGGGAGAGCCTCTCTTTCCATCCCGGGGCGCGGGCGGCGCCTGTGTGTGTATAAACGGAAGGAAGGGGTTCAATGAAGAAACTTCGGCACTTCACGAGAATCTGTGGGTGTACTCGGGCGGCATAGGCAGGTCGCCGAGCGCGTGAAACAAGGCGATTCTGCGGATTTCCGGGTTGCGGAAGCCCCTCGCCAAATTGGATACGAGTCCCGCG
>VGWG01000140.1 GCA_016873675.1 Lentisphaerota bacterium
CAACCTCTTTTCCGCGCTTTTCGAGACACGGAACCGGATTCGCACGGCCCCGTGACGCCACCACTGGGCAACGGCCCCGCAGCCCCGCTACCATTAAAAAAGGGGTTGCCCCCCGCATCGTGCATTCCAACGATGCGTTCGGCTCTTTCATCTTCACGCTCCACGGATGTGGAGGCGGGGGCGGGGAGCGGACGCAGGGAGCGCCCGAGAAGTTGGCACTCTCAAGTAAAAAAGGGGTTGACATTTACCCCACCCCCCCGCATAATGCATTCCGAACAATGCGTTCGGCTCTTTCATCTTCACGCTCCACGGATGTGGAGGCGGGGGCGGGGAGCGGACGCAGGGAGCGCCCGAGAAGTTGGCACTCTCAAGTGAAGTATCAGGGCTGCAGAAAGGTGCTTGCATGCTCTGTAAGCCATTTGCCTGGATAGTCGTTTGTCTGATCGGCGTTGTTGCCGTCGGCCTGTGGTTTCTGCTCTCAAGAGGCGCCTGTCCTGAAAGTCACGGCCGGGCTGTTTCGCAAGGTGAGGTTCACGACACGGTTCCGCCTGCTGTGCCTGCAGAAGTTGTTCCTGTTTCGCACCTTTCTCCGGAACAGACACCCCCCCCGCTCCCAACTCCGACTGCCGATGTTCCGTTCGAGCCACCTTCGGCGACAACGCCTGAACCTTTGCCGCCTGTCCCTGTAACACCTGGCGCCGTGGCGGAGCGGACAGTGGATCCAGCCGTGGCGCGCCTTGTTGATGCCTCCATTCCCCTGGAAACGAGATCGTCCGAGGTCGAACAGCTCGGCAAGCGCGGCGACGCGAACGCGGTTCGGACCCTGATGCAACTGGGCGATACGGAAGACTACCTGAACTACAAGGCCGTTGAGGTGCTGGGTAGTGTGAAGACCCCCGAAGTAGCCCGTTATCTGGAAGGGAAACTGGGCGCCGCCGATCCGAAAATTGCCGCGTATGCCATGCAAAGCCTGGCCCAGATAGAGGGCGCGGAGGCCATCCCGGCGATCGCCGCCGCGATTGCCGCGAACCGCCAGCGGCCGGATGGCTTCCAGGACACGGTCTGCGCCGCGGGCGTCAAGGCGCTGGGGGAGATCGGGTCGGCCAAGGCGATCCCGGCGCTGGCGGAAGAGTTCGAGAAGGCCGTCGGAAAGACCCTCCTGCACGAGTATGGCTCGCAGGTGGTGGCGGCGATCAAGGCCATCGGCGACGCCTCGGGCGCGCCGGTCTTGAAGGATTACCTGGTCCGCCTGGAAAAGGAGCATGCCGCCATGGCGGACAACCCGATGGGGCAACGGTATTTGGAAGGCAAGATCAAGGAGACAAACGAAGCGCTGGCGTCGTTGCTTGAGTGATTACAAAAGGAGAAACAATGAGCACCATCACACGTATGCGCAGGATGATCGGGATCGCCGTTCTCACGGGAATGGCGGCCGGTGGGTCGGCATGGGCGGGGGCGGTAACCGGCGTCAGTGCCATCGGTGCGGGGGATTATCAATCCTTGTTGGTCATGGCCGACGGCACTGTTTTGGCTTGTGGACAGAATGACTATGGCCAGATCGGCGATGGGACGAGCGGCACCAACCGGTACACGCTGGTTCAGACTGTGGGGCTCTCAGGGGTCACCAACATCGCCGGGGGCGGGTCCCACACGGTCGCGCTGAAGAGTAACGGATCGGTCTGGACGTGGGGGCAGAATTGGTATGGTCAACTTGGGACCGGGACGGTCCACAGAACGGTCCCGGTGCAAGTTTCCGGACTTTCATCCGGCGTCAGCGCCATCGACGCGGGATCTTCTCACTCGGTCGCACTGAAGTCCAATGGCGCGGTTTGGGCTTGGGGTAACAATGGCAGTGGCCGGCTTGGAGACGGGACCACGACCACCCGGTGGACTCCCGTGCAGGTTTCCGGGCTCTCCTCCGGCGTCACCGCCATCGCCGCAGGAGATTCTCATACGGTCGCACTGAAGGCCGACGGCTCGGTCTGGGCATGGGGTTACAATGTCTATGGTCAGCTCGGGAACGGAACGAACACGGCCAGTTATGTTCCCGTACAGGTTTCCGGACTTTCCTCCGGCGTCACCGCCATCGCGGCGGGGGGTAATCACAACGTCGCCCTGAAGGATGACGGCACGCTCTGGGCGTGGGGCTTCAATATGTATGGTCAGCTCGGAGACGGTACCAACATAAATCGGCGAACTCCTGTGCAGGTCTCCGTGCTGACCAACGGCGTCACGGCCATCGCTGCGGGGAACACTCACACTCTGGCGCTGAAAGCCGATGGCTCGCTATGGGCATGGGGCGACAACGCCTGGTACCAACTCGGAGACGGCTCGACGACAACCCGGCGAACTCCCGTGCAGGTTTCCGGGATCACCGGTGTTGGCGCCATCGCCGCGGGGACGTGGCACACCTTGGCGCTGAAGTCCGACAGCACGGTCTGGGTGTGGGGTTTCAACAGCGCCGGCCAGCTTGGAAACGGCACCACGACAAGCACGAACAGGCCGACACAGATGCAAATCGCGGAAAACAATCCGCCAATTGCCTATGATTTCCGGGTGTTCTGTCTTCCGAACACGACGGTGACAAACCCGCCTGCGTATTCAGATGTTGATGCGGGTGGAACCTGGACGGCGGTGGTGGTGTCCAACGCGGCGCACGGGACGGTCACCGGCGGAGCGAACCTCATCTACACGCCGAACCCCGGTTATCAGGGGGAGGACTCGTTTAAGTATCTTGTGAACGATGGGGAGACCAATTCCAATGTCGCCACAGGGCGTGTCATGGTGCGCGCACACGGGGATCCTGCCGGGATGCTGGTGGACATCGTGGTCAACGCGACGCTTTACACGGCGCTGAGCAACGAGGTCCAACGGCTCCGGTCCGATCTCACCAACGAGGGTTACACGGCGATCATCACCCCGCTCGCGTCGGGCACCTCGGCGCAGGCGTTATGGACGCACCTGAATTCGGTCAATCAGACGAATCCGCTGGTCGGCGCGCTGCTGGTCGGCAATGTCGCCAAGTACGCCCCCGGCGGCAAGTACAGCGATATGTTCTACTGGAACATGCGGGCGTGGCAATCCAGCGGGCATGTGAGTGTTCACGACATCTGGGTTGGACGGATTACGATCACCGACTACACCTATGGATCCGAGATAGAGCTGGTGAGGCGCGCGCTTGAAGCAAACCACTACTATCGCACCGGACAATCCCGGTTGCCGCATTCCGCATACGTTCATGTTGGAAGCGACTGGGGCGGCGATGCGCAGGCCCAGGCGGAAGCGAATACGGCAACCCAGGTGTGGAAGAACGCGTACGTTGACCCCAGAAGTGACAGTACTCTCAACGGAGTCGATGGCAGTGACCTGATCTGTGAACTCTCTCATGGCCTTGAAGACCACTATAACGCCGGGATGAACATCGGCAAAGTGCATCTGAACCTGGTGCAGTCCCGTGCCATGTTTTGCAGTTCCTGTAGAGCGGGATATCCCAATGGGGTGGTGAATCACCAGTTGTTCAGCCGAAGGGGCGGCAATATTTTCAGTTTGGGCGGTTCAACCGACATCGGTGGCGGCAACTACTCCATCTTTAACATAAACCCGATGTGGGACTCCTCTGGTGACAGGGCCCGGTTTGTTTCCTCAATGGCGGCTGGCGAACAATGGGGGACAGCCCTGCTCCAGAACTTTCCGATTGCCGACGAGGACTGGGATACCGGGGTTTCGGTTTCCATTTTTTATGGCGACCTCTCCATGCGGCCTCTGACGACGCCCTCCAACGCGATGCCGGTGGTGACGAGTCTTGCGGTTGACATGAGCCCTGCCGCGCTGGGCGTCCCGGCGACCTTCTCAATATCGGTTGTCGATCCGGACGGCGCTGGCGAGAAGAGCCCGCACGTTCCCTTCCGTCATCAGGTCGAATGGTTTGTGAACGGCTACGACTATGGGCGGAACAATCCGACCTACACCACGGACGATTCCCAAGGCTCGGGCTGGACCAATCAGGCGCACAGCTACACCACGCCCGGCGTGTACACGGTCCGCGCCCTGGTGATGGACGAGTGGCGCGCGGTGGCCTGGAAGGAGACGACGGTGGCCGCGACGGAAGAGGCGACAGTGGCCTACGATTTCTTTGAGGGCGGCGTCGCAAGCGCCGGCTGGAATACGGCGTGGATTAACAAGGTCAATATGACGATCGCCAACGATTCAGCCAACGCATACGAAGGCGCCTTCGCGATGAATGTGAAGAACGCGGGCACAGCCACGCGCGGGTTGAACATGACGGGTGTGACCGGCGCGAAGATCCGGTTTCATTGGAAAGCCAAGAACTTCGATGCCGGCGAGACCGCGAAGCTGGAAGTCTATGACGGCGCCTGGCACACCGTGTTTACGGTGAATGACGGCCAGGACAACAATGTGTATCAGGCGGCCGAGATAGACCTCTCGTCCTTTGCCATGGTGTCCAATTTCCAGATCAGGTTTTCCACCCAGTGCAACGCCAATGATGAGATTCTCTATATTGACAGTCTGCGTGTGCTGTCCGGCGGCGTTGGCAATAGCGCGCCGAGTTGCGCGCTGACCGCGCCGACGAACGGGGCGACGTTCACCGCACCGGCCACGATTGCGCTCACGGCCACGGCCTCGGACACGGACGGCACGATCACCAACGTCGCGTTCTTCAACGGCGCGACGAAACTGGGCGAGGACACGACCAGTCCGTATGCCTTCACCTGGACCAACGTCGCGGTGGGGGCCTACACGCTGACGGCGAAGGCGACGGACAATGACGGCGCGGTCACGACCTCGGCGGGGGTGGACATCACGGTCACGACGGCGGGGTCCAACCAGCCGCCTGTCATTACTGAAGGCGCGAGCGTGCCGGTGACCATGAGCGAGGATGGCGCGCCCACGCCCTTCAGCCTCACGCTCCACGCGACAGATGAGAACGGCGATCCGCTGACATGGTCCATCACGACGGCAGCCGCGCACGGCACGGCCACGGCGAGCGGCACCGGCACGAGCAAGGTCATTGGCTACACACCGGATGCCAACTACAACGGCAGCGATAGTTTCGTGGTGCAGGTCTCTGACGGACGGGGCGGCACAGACACGATCACCGTGAATGTGACGATCCAGGCAGTCAACGACGCGCCGATCTGCACATGGATCGTGCCGGAGGACGGCGATATCTTTACCGCGCCGGCCTCGATTAACCTTGTCGGCGAGGCCTCGGACATTGACGGCACGATCACCAACGTCGCGCTCTTCAACGGCGCGACCAAACTCAGCGAGAGCGGGTCAAGCCCGTGTTCTTACAACTGGGTGAACATCGGGGTGGGAGGCTACACGCTGATCCTCAGGGCGACCGACAATAACGGGGCGACCACGACCTCGGAGGTGAACATCACCGTAATACCCCCGACCTACACCGTGGACTACGACGCCAACGGCGCGACCGGCGGCTCCGTACCCGAGTCGCAGACCAAGACCAACGGCGTGGCGCTCACGCTGGCCTGTAACTGCGGCAACCTGGTCAGGACTGGCTACACTTTCGCGGGCTGGAACACCGCCGCCAACGGCAGCGGCGCGAGCTACGCCGAGGGCGCGAGCTACACCGCCGAGGCGGACGTGACGCTCTATGCCAGGTGGAACCAGAATCCGACCTGCGCGCTGACCGCGCCGGCGAACGGGGCGAGCTTCACCGCGCCGGCTTCGATCACGCTCACCGCCAACGCCTCGGACACGGACGGCACGGTCGCCAAAGTGGAATTCTTCAATGGCGCCACCAAACTGGGCGAGGATACGACCAGCCCGTACCAGTACGACTGGACCGGAGTTGTGGCGGGGGCCTACACGCTGACGGCGAAGGCGACCGACAATGGCGGCGCGGTCACGACCTCGGCGGGGGTGAATGTCACGGTCAGCGGAGCAGGGGGAGGCGTGTCGGCCACGGGCGGTACGGTGACGAACTACACGCTGAACGGGACGAACTGGACCGCGCACATCTTCACGAATAGCGGGACGTTCACGGTCACGAGCGGCGGCAATGTGGAATACCTGATTGTCGGCGG
>VGWG01000141.1 GCA_016873675.1 Lentisphaerota bacterium
CCCACACACCCACACTCTCCCCCCCCCTGATTACTGGCTGCTGCGGAATTGCCCTCGCCCTGAAAATCAGATACACTGACTCTCGTGCGTGGCGACCGGCATGAGCGTCGGCGGCCGTCACCGGTGCCTGTGCGTCCAACCCCTCATCAGTCGAGTGCTTATGTCCCACACCTGGATTGCCATTCTGGATTTCGGTTCGCAGTACACCCAGCTCATCGCCCGCCGGGTTCGCGAACAGCATGTCTATTCCGAGATCATCCGGTTTGACACCCCCGCAGAGGCGCTGCGCGCGCGCAAGCCCGCCGGTATCATCCTCTCCGGCGGCCCGAACAGCGTCTTTGAGACGGGCGCCCCGCAGTGCGATCCGGCCCTCTTTGAGCTGGGCATCCCGGTGCTGGGCATTTGCTATGGCATGCAGCTCACGGCCCGGACGCTCGGCGGCACGGTCACGCCGGGCGATCATCGGGAATATGGCCACACCCGCATCGCCATAATGCCCAACAACCGCCTCTTCGCCGGGCTGCCCGATGAGAGTGACGTCTGGATGAGCCACGGCGATCAGGTGACCGCCATGCCCCCCGGCTTCAAGGCCTCCGCCCGCTCGCTCGCCTGCCCCGTGGCCGCCATGTGCCACGAGGGGCGCAATCTGTTCGCGCTGCAGTTCCACCCCGAAGTCGTCCATACCCAGAACGGCCAGCAGATTCTCCATAACTTTCTCTTCCCGATCTGCGGCTGCAGCGGCGACTGGAAGCTGGCCTCGTGGGTGGAGGAGACCGTCGCGGCGCTCAAGCGTCAGATCGGCGGCGAAGAGGTGGTGCTCGGCCTCAGCGGCGGCGTCGACTCGTCCGTCGTGGCGGCGCTCCTGCACCAGGCGATCGGCAACCGGCTTCACTGCATCTTTGTGGATAACGGGCTGCTCCGCGCCGGCGAGGATCGGCAGGTCGAAACGATGTTCCGCGCCAAGCTCGGCATGGATCTGCATGTCATTGACGCCCGGCAGCGTTTTTACGATGCGTTGAAGGGCGTCACCGACCCCGAGCGCAAGCGCAAGATCATCGGTCACGCGTTTATCGATGTCTTTTCGGAACAGGCCCGCCGTTTCAAGAATTGCAAGTTTCTCGGCCAGGGGACGATCTACCCCGACGTCATCGAGAGCCAAAGCCCGCTCAAGGGGCCGAGCCATACCATCAAGAGCCATCATAACGTCGGGGGGCTGCCGCCGGACCTGAAGTTCGAGCTCGTCGAGCCGCTGCGCGAGCTGTTCAAGGACGAGGTGCGCGCCGTCGGCCGCGTGTTGGGCCTGGACGCCGAGCTCCTCGACCGCCAGCCGTTCCCCGGCCCCGGCCTGGGCGTGCGGATCCTCGGCGAGGTCAACGCCGAGAATGTCCGCCTCCTGCAGCAGGCCGACCTGCGGGTGCAGGAGGAGATGCGCAAACTGCCGAACTACAGGCAGATCTGGCAGTCCTTCGCGGTCCTGCTCCCCGTGCGCTCGGTGGGTGTGATGGGCGACCAGCGGACCTACGAGAATGTCTGCGCGCTGCGGGTGGTCGACAGCATCGACGCCATGACGGCCGATTGGACGCGCGTCCCGTACGATACCCTCGCCCGCATCTCGAACCGCATCATCAACGAGGTGCGCGGCATCAACCGGGTCGTCTTCGACATCAGCTCCAAACCCCCCGCCACGATCGAATGGGAGTAGGCGGAACGCTCCCGGTCACCGCAATTTTTCCAGCAGGTCTTTGGCCGCGTAGTAGTCGGGGTTGGCGTAGAGGATGTTGCGCAGTTCCTGCTTGGCCTGCGTGCTGCGGTTGCGGGCGATGAGGAGCCGCACCCGCCACATGCGGTTGTCCAGAGTGGGCTGGAAGGTGATCAGCTCCTCCACCAATTGCAGGGCCGTGGCGAGGTCTTCCGCCTGGGCCGTCGCGTTCGCGGCAACCTGCAACACGCGGGGCAGCAGCTCCAGGGCCGTGGCATTGGCGGGATTGAGCTTGCGCGCGCGGCGCAGATGCTCGAGCGCGCCGATCCAGTCGCCTGCGGCGAAGCAACTGCGCCCGAGCCAGGCGACGACGGCGTCATCGTCAGGATCGCAGTCGACCGCGCGGGAGAGGTCGGCAATGACGTCTGGCAGAAGATTGGTGTCGGCGGCGTTCAGCGTGGCGCGCCACAGGAGGAACCGGGCGGTCTGCGGTGAGCGGGCGATGCAGGCGTTGATCCGTTCACGAACCCGCTCCGCTTCATTGGTCCCGGGCAGCAGGGGCAGGAGCCGGGCCGCCGCCGCCGCCAGCTCCGTGTCAACCGCCGGACGAAGGACTTTGTTCTCCTGCGTGAGGAGGCCAATGTGCGGCCGGGCGCGTTCGGCCTGGCTCTTCCGGCTGGGCCGTCCGGTCTGGCCCCACGCCGACAGCGCCTGCCAGACGGCGTTGGACTCCGAGGTGTCAACGGGCGCGCGCGTGGCCATGGCATCCCGCAGCCGTTCAAAACGGATGGAGAGGCGCACGACGCTGTCGGGGATCGTCTCGGCGAGGTTCTTCTGCTCCAGGGGGTCGTCCGACAAGTCGTAGATCTCCGGCGGCTCGTTGTCTATATACACCCAGTTGCCCGCCTGATACGAGGCCAGGGGGCGCCAGCGGAAGAGCGCGAAGGGGTATTCGGTCTCGGAATAGACGGCGGTGTCAGCCCCTGCGCCATAGCCCAGCAGATAGGGCGCGAGCGAGTCAAAACGGGAGGCTTGAAAGGTTTTTCCAAGCTGTCCCGGTATGGGAATGGGGGCCGGCACGCTGACCTGGCGCCGGGATGACCAGTTGGCCGCCTGGGTCCGGGACGGAGGCACGCCGGCGAGGTCCAGAAGGGTGGGGGCCGCCTGCACGAGACCGGCGCTGTAGGAGATGCGCGTGCCCGCGCCGCGGCGGGTGGGCAGCCGCAGCAGGCCGGGGACGCGGCGGGTGGGCGCCCGAAGCAGGAGACCGTGGCCGTATTCCCCGTTGTCGCCAAGCGCTTCGCCGGAAGAGGCGGTGACCAGGACCACCGTCTTCGCCGCGTCGGGGGTGGCGTTCAAGGCATCGAGGACGGACCCGATGGCGGCGTCCACTGCGGCGACGGCCTTCACATAGGCGTTGGTGTCGGCGGCGTCGATCGGTGCCCCCGAGCCGTCCAGCCGCGGCAGGGCCGTTCCGGAAAACTGAACCCACGCAAACCAGGGCGCATCGGGCTGGCGGGCCGTGAACCACGAGCGGAAACGGGCCGCCACCGCGAGGTCGGTGTGCTCCGGGAAGGGCGGGGGAAGCGGGGCGGCCGGCGGCTCGGCCCCATCCGGGGTGAGCGCGAGCGGCGACTGAAACAGGATGGCGTGTTCCGCGCCGGGGACGGGCGCGTGATAGACCGCAAAGCCGCGATCCAGGCCGTGGATCGGCGCGAGATGCGGGGAGCTGACGAAGGCCGCCGTTTGAAAGCCGACGGCGGCCAACGATTCGGTCATCGTGACGATCGTCGGCGGCAAACCGCCGAAGGCGTCGATCCGCAGGCCGTGTTCGGGCGGGTTGAGGCCCGTGAGGAGCGAGGCGTGTGCCGGGAGAGTCAGCGGGGCGGGCGTCGTCAGCTTGTCAAAGCGAATGCTCTCGCGTGCCAGACGGTCGAGCGCGGGCGTGTCCGCCGGCCCGCCGTAACAGCCCGGCATGTCCGCACGCAGCCCGTCCACCGTGATCAGCAACACGCTGGAATACTGAGGCTTCGAACAGCCGGTCAGCAGAAGGGCGAGCAGGGGAATGAGATAAATTCGTTTCATAGTTCACCACTGAAGATCGGCATGATAACACAAATCGTTTTTCGGTGAAAGGCCCAGAGTTCAGGGTTCAGGGTTCAGGCAAGACCCCTGCCCCCTTCTCACTCCAGGATCTTCAACAACCGCACCGTGACCTGATGCGGAGGTGCCGCGTCGCGGTAGACCTGCGCAATCGCAGTGGCCGAAGAAAGAACCGTGCCGTCCTTGAGCTTATCCGATGCAAAGCGCGTGGTGAAGGCGTCGGCGCGGAGGATGATCGTGAACATCTGCTGCTTGACGGTGAGCAGACCGGCGATGTTGCGGATCACTGCCTCCCTTTCGAATTCGCCGACGTCCTGACTGCTCCCGAAAGAAGCGAGGTAAGTCTTGAGCAACTGAGCAGACGAGCTGCCAGCGGAATAGACGCTGGCCAGGTCGGCGAGACCGCGGACCGGACCGTTTGCGCGCAGGCCGGCGTGGAGGTTGGCGGCCAGCGGCGCAGGCAAGGCAGGGGTGGTGACCGTGAGGGTGAGCGGTCGGGCGGCATCTGTCCCGGCCGAGTTCCAACTGGCCAAATAATTGCCAGCTTTCTCCGAACGCAACGGCATGCCGAGGTAGAGGAGCGCCAGAACATCGACGGGCGCGCTGTTGAGGTTGACCTTGCCGAAGGGCGCGGCGGCCGGATCGCGCAGCTCGAAAGTGTCGAGCACCCGGTGGTAGTCATCGGGCGTCGCATCAAAGGGGAAGTGGTCGTAAAGCCGGACCGTTTCCCACGGACCGCAGAGCAGATAGCCCAGGTCACCCGGCGTCTGCAACGGGGCGTTGGCGACGTGCATCTTGAGTTGAGCATCGAGTGCGTCGAGTTGTACACCGCCCACCGTGAGCTCATACACACCGTCCATGCGATTCGTTTCAAGCCCGGCTCTGCTGGCCCAGGTACGGTTGTTCAGAATGCCAGCGTAAAGAGGCAGTGTGCTGCGCGTGTAACGTTGCGCAGGAGGAGCACTGGTTATATTCGTTATGGACGAGGGAAACGATCCGACGCAAGAGGATCGCCATTGCCCGGGGACGGTTGTGCTGTAAGCGAAACGAGGCTCTACACACTCAGCCCAGAACGTAACGGTTCGGCCATTGTTCCAAAACGCGGCAGGCGTTCCGTTCAGATCAACGCGAAGACGCGCCCAGAATGGCATAAAGCTGGCTGGGGGGTAGTTTGTCGGGGGCAGGCTGGACAATTGTTCCGCCATGGGTACGTTGGCTGGAAAATACGTGCAACGTGTGCCCACGTTGTTATACACCTCTGTGCAGACGTAGACATCAAACTGAGGGAAAGGGATTGTGTTGTTGTTGGTTGTGACAGAGACCGAAAATACGGAAGCAGGCGTAAAAAGGAGTGATTCCGCATAAGACGTGGGTGGCGAATTGGTTGTGATTGGAGGCACAGAGGTTCCGGACTTGCAGATGCTTGGTGCCAGCTTGCCGGCAACCGAGCTTGGCGGGGCCGTATTTACAAAACCCAGAGCGCCCCTGAAGGATAACGGAAAGTCCGTTGCCGTGGAATCGCTAACCGGCCATTTGACGTAATTGATGATGGGTGTATAGGTGATGGTATGCGTGTAATTGATAGAATCGGTGGTGCTATTGGTATAAAACATGGTTACGCCAAAACAGGTCAACATCGGCAGCTTTTCTGTGATGGGGCGGTTGAATTGTGCGGCGACCCCTCCCCCGGGACTGCACATGACTGAGTCGCTGTCCAGATAATCGATGAGTGCGGCGTACAGGACATTAGGGCGAGACATCGTCGTCAGAGGCGCCGTGCCGGTGCAGCCGGCATCGGTCAAGGCTTGGTTGATAGCTGTTCGATCAGCACCCAGTCGATTCGTCGTCAGCCCGAACAGGTTGTAGGTGGTCACGCCTGGGACAGCGCCGGTGCTGTACCGCGAGAAGACTTCGAAGTTGGCGAGTTTCGCATAGTCGATGCCGCCGTTGAGCGTGGCGAGTTCGGCCACCGTTTCATAGCGGCCAGCCGATCGGACGGCATCGCGATTAGCGGTGAATGCGGTTGTATTGGTGAGGTCTTTGCGGCTGAGGATGTTGGTAGCAAGACGTACCTCCCCCAGCGAGGTTCCGAGCCAGCGGTTGGTGGCGGGGTCGTACACCCGATGCGCGTCGAGCAATCCCGAGGTGTCAATGACCGCGTAGGCGAATCGGCCGATGACCGAGCCCCCGTAG
>VGWG01000142.1 GCA_016873675.1 Lentisphaerota bacterium
CACCGTGCAAGCCGCCATTGGTTCTGCTCCGCTGCTAGCCATGCGTTCAGCAGGGATGGACACAGCCCCAGGGGAAATGATCCTCGCGATTGCCGTATTGAGCATTTTTCTAACGGCGTCTACTGGCGCTTGGGCTATAAATGTCTTGGGACGACGTGTTCTTGAAATTGCCCCTGAATCCGAACATGATGCCTATGATGCGGCAGTAGAAAGCGATCCGGAAGAGTGAAGCTAATCCGATGCCCTGCTGCGTACGTCGCTACCGCGCCGCCGCAGCGGGCTGACGTTCTGCGGTGCTTCGTGATCGGAATGGTCACGGGGCTGTCTGCGCGGGATGGACGGGTCTCGCACGAAGGTCGGCTCGTGCTCGCCACGGGGTTCTGTGGCGGGTTTACTACCCTGTCCGCGCTGATGGACGAGACAGTCGAGATGCTCCGGGGCAGCGAGTACGGGCACGCGACCCTGTATGTCGGCGGGTCGTTGGTTGTCTCTATGAGCGCCTGTGTCCTCGGGCTCATGGCTGCGCGCGCGCTGACCAAATCGGGCGGCGGAATCTGGATCTGACAACCGATGAAGCCGACGCATTATTCTGTCGGTTTCGGAGTCACGGGGGGGCGCACCGTCCAGCGCAACGTGTAAACGAGGAGCAGCACACCGCCCAGAGTCAGAATGGCCATGTAGGCGCTGGTGGCGGCGACCAGATTGGTCAACTGTCCTCCACCCGCCAACGGGCTCCCCAGCACATGGAGCCTGATCGCGTTGACGCCCTGCGCGATCAACCACCCCGTGCCGTAGACGGACCCCAAAATCCCGAGCGCATGAATCACTTGAAGCCCGATCATACCCCAGCGACGCCAACTGCTGGATCCGTTCACCATCAGGCATGCTTCATGCATCGGCATCAGCAATGCCAGCAAAATATAGTAAATCCCGCCAATGCCCGTGCCTGGAATTCCTGCTATCATAACTCAATGCCCTTTCTCATACACCATCAGCCGCTTGCGCAGCACCCACTCACGCCAGATGGCCTGCAGCAGAAAAACGCTGTTGACCGTGCGCAAGACAAAAAAGCTCGGCAAACTAGCCAAGGCTTTTCCCAATTCCCTGCGTTCAGCCGCCTTGATGAGGACGGGCACAGCCACCGCCGGCGCGTCGATCAGGTAGCCCAGCAAGAAGAGAGGACTGACAAACACAGCCAAACAGGGTAGCAGAACGAGGTAGGCAAGGGAAGCAATAATTGCGTCCCATAAAGAAATCATAACGGCTGCGCGTAAAAAGGGTATACGCAGCAAGTGACGCCAGTGTACGACGACATTCTGGATAAACCCGTGGGACCAGCGCCGAAGCTGCTTGCTCATGAATGCGTAGTTGTGCGGTTCGACCGGATAACAGACCGCCTCCGGAATAAACCGGACGCCCTGATGGGCCGCGTAGAAACTCCACGTCAAGTCCATGTCTTCGGCCATCGTGCGCGTCCGCCAGCAACCATTGGCGCGCAGAATGTCGGTGCGATAGACAGAGAAACAGCCCGACGAGATCAGCGGCCGTTCGTAGTAATCCTGGATCGGCTTGTAAAAGGAGAATGCGAATAGGTACTCGATGTACCGTCCGCGCTCCCAGACGGTGCGCACGAAACGGGGCAACACCAGACCGCAGGCGGCCGCAATCTTGGGATTATCCAGGGCCTGCATCAAGAGTTCGATGGCGTTGGGTGCCAATGTCGTGTCGGCGTCAATCGCCATCGTGAACTCCGTTTTCACGAAGCTCATCGCGAAATTCTGGGCGCCGGCCTTCGATCCGGTGTTCTGGGGCGGGCGCAGCACGGTCACGCCGAAGCTGCGGGCAATCTCGGCCGTGTTGTCGGTGGAACAGTCGTCAATCACCAGAACCTTTTCTGGCAATAACGTCTGTGCCTGCAAACTGCGCAAGGTGTCGGCGAGAGTGGTTCCCTCGTTGTAGGCAGGAACCAAGACGGTCAGACGACTGTTCGTTATGGGATCGCTCAAGAAGGCCTCATAGGTTAAAGGGAAAACACGTCCCGCACGCCAGACACAGTGTGATTTGCCTGGGTGGTGATGCCACAATTCTGGCAGAACTTGTTTTCGACCAGAGGCGGACCCCCGCACTCTGGATTCGCCACCGCCTGTGGGTGGACGACCTTTCCGCAGTTGTTGCAATACATGTGCGATTCACTCCGTCTCTACCGATTCGCCGGGAAGAATATTACCACATACGTGACGGGAGTAAAGCGGTTTCTGGCGCTCGTTCGAAAGGGACGCCTGCGTCATGGGCTCACGGCGGATAAAAGAGGAGTAAAAGAAAACGCCGTGTTAAGCATCGCGCGCGCATTTTTTCCACAAGGGCAGGACGATATATGTTATGATTCCAACGTGCCAGTGTTCTGCCCCCGTGTTCCATGGACGGCATCGCCGTGTCCGGCGGGTTCAGCCAAGCGGTATTGTGACGGCGACCTTTCAGGTGAGGGCCGCTGAGGTGATTCCGCGCGCACGATGGAGTGTGTAGCATGAAGATTTCAAAACTCGACAGAGGGCCCCTGTTGTTGAGGGTCTGGAGGGTCAGAGAATGGCGCGCACTGGTCGTTTCTCTGCTGCTGGCTTTTTGCGTTACGCTTGTGGGTGTGGCGATTAACTTCAACGAATTCCTCATGACGTTCTTCAAGCCGCACGCCAATCAACCTGTTGTTGTCAGCATCATCAATTTCCTGGTGCTCTGGTTGATTATCATGCTGGTGACCTCGTATTTGAGCTGGCGTTCCGAAGCATTGCGCAACGAGGATCTTGAGGACATCATTGACAGTATTAATCCCGACGTGATGCTGGTCGTGGATGCCAGGCACAACATCATCATGGTCAATCCGGCGGTCAGTCGAATGTTTGGTTACGAAGTGAACGAAGTCATCAAACGCAACACGGAGTTGTTGTTTTTTGACCGGAGACAAGTACCGGAGGCAAAACATGAAATCTACGATGCGCTCGAGAAGGAGGGATTTCATATTGGATGGGCGACCGGGCGACGGAAAGACGGGGAAACATTTCCTGTGGAATTTATTACTGGATTACTCAAGGGGCATCGCGGGGGCGTACTGTTGGTGAGGGATGTGACGCAACGCAAGAAGGCCGAGATGGAGCGGGAGCAACTCCAAATCCAACTCCATCAGGCGCAAAAGATTGAATCCGTGGGCCGGCTGGCGGGCGGCGTGGCGCACGACTTCAACAATATGCTCCAGATCATCCTAGGCCACACCGATCTGGCCATGGAACAGATTGAGGCGGGCACGCCTCTGCATGCTGACCTGATGGAGGTTCGGAATGCCGCCCAACGTTCGGCTGAGCTCACTCGGCAACTGCTGACATTCGCCCGCAAGCAGGTTGTGGCACCCAAGGTGATCAACATCAATGACACCATCGAGACCATGCTGAAGATGCTACGGAGGCTCATCGGGGCGGAAATCAACCTGGCCTGGCTGCCGGGTAACGAAGTCTGGCCGGTCAAGATGGATCCGTCTCAGATCGACGAAATCCTGGCTAACCTTTGTGTCAACGCCCGGGATGCCATCGTTGGCGTGGGCAAGATCACTATCGAGACGGCCAAGGCATCCTTCGACGAGGAGTCCTGCACGCAATACGCAGGCTTTGTCCCCGGCGACTACGTGCTGCTGACCGTGGGCGATACCGGCTGCGGCATGGACGCCGAGACGCGCGCTCACCTCTTTGAGCCTTTCTTCTCCACCAAGGACATTAACCCGACTTTCCCCATTCGACATACTTTTCGACCGAACGGGGAAAGTCGGGTTAACAAAGGCACCGGCTTGGGATTAGCCTCCGTTTACGGCGCTGTCAAACAGAACAACGGTTTCATATACGTCAACAGCGAGCCGGGCCAAGGCACGACGTTCAAGATCTATCTACCGCGCCACACGACGCAAGCGGCGCAGGAAACAGAAAAACCCGAGCAAGCGGCGCAGGAAACAGAGAAATCCGAGCCGCCGACAGTGGCGCGCCGCAACGAGACCATCCTGCTGGTTGAAGACGACCCCATAATCCTGGAATCAACGAAGAAGATGCTGGAGAACCTGGGGTACACCGTGGTGGCGGCCGCCACACCGGGCGAGGCCATGCGTCTGGCCTGGGAGCATGTCGGCTACATCGACCTGCTCATGACCGATGTGGTCATGCCCGAGATGAACGGCCGCGTCTTATCCAATAAACTCCTCTCCCTGTATCCGAGCCTCAAGATCCTGTTCATGTCGGGCTACACGGAAGACGTGATCGCCGGCAGCCACGTGCTGGACGAAGGCGAGCACTTTATCCAGAAGCCGTTCTCCATGAATGACCTCGGGGCTAAGACCAGAGAGGCGATGGAAGACGAGTGTCGCGTCGCTTGAAAACGCGACGCCCTCTGTGTCTTTCTCATTCCGCCGCTATGGCGATTCGCTTGGGCTTTTTCGCCTCGCTGATGGGCAGCTGAACGCGCAGCAGTCCGTTCTTGAGCGAGGCCTTCACGCCAGCGGCATCCACGCGATCTGGGAGCTCGAAGCTCGCCTTGTAGGTCACAGGCGAGATCTCGCGCAGCGCGAGCGTGTAGCCTTCGGGCTCCGCCACCGTGTTGGCGGCTTCGATCAACAGAACGCTGTCCTCGACGGTCACTTGGAGCGACTTGTCGTCCACGCCCGGCAGCTCGGCCACGAGCAGGAACCCATCCTTGTCCTGGCGCACCGCCGTATTGGGCATGATCTCGTCGCGGCATTCGCGCCGCTCCACCTGAACATCCTCTTGCTTCACAACATCTGTTTTCATGGTCAGTCTCCTTTCTGAAGTCACCCGTTACGCCACTTCGATCGTCAGCCTGCGCGGCTCGGACGCCCGATGCCGCGGCAGGGCGACGGTCAGCACGCCGTTGCTGAAATTCGCCTTGATGTCGTCGGACGCAACCTCCTGCGGCAGTTCAAACCGGCGCTCAAACGCCAGCGCTCCGCCATCGGCCCGCTCGCGGTTGCCCTTGATAGAAAGCTCGCGGCCATCGACATGGACATCGAGCTTGGCGGGATCCACACCCGGGATCTCAGCCGCAAAAACCCAGCCTTTTGGTCCTTCCCAGACGTTGACACGGGGATACCTGTAGCCCATCCCGGCCAGCGAGCCGACGGCCCCTCCCAAGGGCCAGTCAAAGCCCAGGAAATCGTCCATTAAACGCCAAGGATTGAGAGTTGCATAGTGTGTCATGTTATCCTCCTTTGCCGACCTGTGTCGGCGTTGTCGACAAATACCTAGCAACAGGCATGCCAAGCAAAAACGTTCAAAGAAACACCGCATTCCAATCGGCCGGATTGAGCGGTAGGCAGGGATTGTGAGGGCGATCTGTGAAAAAATGGACACCGCAGACCTGTCACACGCGGGACATTATGACACAGGAAATAGGCACAGGAAATAGGGTGACACGTTCGGTCTGGTCTGTTACTCTCAGTCTGGTTGCATGCATGGCGTTCAACGCGCGTCAGCCCTCGGCGGGTCATGCGCCATGGACAGAAAGGGTAAGCGCATGTCTGTGCCAGTCAAAGAAAGCACAAAGCCCGCGCAAACGCTCACGGTCATGTGGACGGGCAGACGGTGGGTTGTGGATTGTCCGATCCCCACGGAGCGCCTGCAGTCCCGATATCCGCTGACCCTGGAGTTGCCCGACGCGGCGGTCCGCTGGCGTCTGTTGTTCGAGCCGGACACATGCCTCTACCTGCCCTTGCGGGTGACCCGCAGACGGAACGAGCTTGACCCGCTGATTGCGCGGCATTATTCGGAAAGCGGCGTGCGGGCGCCCCCGGAGGATGGCCGAAGCTATATTCCCATCCGGTTGTTGAAAGGGCTTTACATCCGCAAACCCAAGGGGTGTGGAGCCTGGCCATCGTCTCCTTGCCCGTGCCGGATTGAGGGGCGCGCGCGCGTCTTCCGAAGCCTGAACCAGTTGACACAA
>VGWG01000143.1 GCA_016873675.1 Lentisphaerota bacterium
CCCGGCGGGGCAGATCCGGGTGTCGGGCGCGGCCTCGGCCCGGGCCGACGGTTTGGCGGTCTCCAGCCTGGTCTCCTGGCCCGGCAAGCGGATGGAGTGGAACCGCACCTCCGCCGCGGGGGCAACGGAGGTCCGCAGGCTGGCGCACCGGCTGGCCGATGACATGGTCATGCACATCAAGGGCGAACGCGGCATCGCCGGCACGCGGATCGTCCTGGTCAACCGCCGCGGACCGAACAACGCCGATCTGTTCATGTGCGACGCCGACGGCCGCGGCCTGGCGCAGATCACCCAGGACAACGTGGCGGCGGTCGGCCCGAAATGGGATCGCGACGGGCAGCACATCCTGTACACCAGCTATCTGCACAAATCGCCCACGGTCTACCGGTTCCCGGCGGCGGGCGGCCGCCGGATGCCGCTGGCGAAGTTCAGGGGCTTGAACACGGGCGCCGAGATTTCGCCCGACGGCCGCACCGCCGTGCTCATCCTCGCGCTCACGGGCAACCCCGATGTCTACACCCTCGACCTGGGCAGTGGCGCGGTCACCCGCCTCACCCAGACGCCGCACGCCGTTGAAGCCAGCCCCGCCTGGTCGCCCGACGGCGCCAGGGTCGTGTATGTGGGCGACGCCTCGGGGTCGCCGCAACTGTACAGCGTGGACATCGCCACCCGGCGCTCCCGCCGGCTGACCTACAAGGGGTCGGAGAACGTCAACCCCGACTGGTCGGCGAAGGGCATGATCGTCTATGCGACGCGGCGGGCCGGCGGCTACCAGATCGCCGTCCTGGACCCCGCCGCGGGGGGCGAACCCGACACTCCGCTCACCAGCGGCCCGGATCACGAAGACCCGTCGTGGGCGCCCGACAGCCGCCATATCGTCTGCTCGCGGGCGGAGGGCGCCGGACGCTCGTCACTTTGGATACTTGACATCCAGGGGGATTCTCCGGTACGGTTATTCCCGAACGCGGGCAACTGGATGTCGCCCGATTGGTCGGATAAATAAGTAACGGGGTTTATGCTCCACGGAGTCATCAGTATGCACAGGAAACAGTTTGTCAAGCTGGCGCTGGTTGCGGTTGTGCTGGCAACAAGCACCGGCTGCACCACGGTCAAGCGGTGGTTTGGCTGGGGGTCCGGATCGAAGGACCAGGAGACGAAGGTTTCGGAGGTTCCGTGGGATGCCGAGACGGGCGCGCCGCTAGACGATCAGACGTCGTTCGCCGAGACGCGGGAGCCGGTGGCCGGCGTGTCGTTCAGCCCGGTCTATTTCGGTTTTGATTCGTATCAACTGGCGCCGGTCGAGGTGTCGAAGATCGAACAGGTCGCCCAGCATCTGCTGCAGAACAGCTCGCATGTGGTGCTGATTGACGGGCACTGCGACGAGCGCGGCAGCAACGAGTACAACCTCTCGCTGGGCGAACAGCGCGCGCAGACCATCCGCGGCTATATCGTGAGCCTCGGCATCGCCGGCAACCGCGTGCAGACGCGCAGCTTCGGCGAGGAGAAGCCCGCCTCTCCGGGCCGCTCGGAGGAGGCCTACCGCCTCAACCGCCGCGGCGAATTCGGCATTTATAAGTGACCGTCCGCACCCAGCTCTCCGTGGTCACGGCGGAGGTGTCCGCCGCCTGGGTGGATGCGGTGCTCGATGCGCTCTCCGCCCACCCCTTCACGCCGACGGCGTGGGAGGACGTGGAGCGGGGGACCTGCCGCCTCGACATTTTTCTGGAGAATGAGTCCGACGCCGCCGGGGTCTGCGACGCGGTGCGGGAGACGGGCGCGGCCCTGGGCCTGAGCCTCGCGCCCGCCGTCTCGCAACTGGCCCGTGAGGACTGGACCGAGAGCTGGAAACGGTTTTTCCACGTTGAACACGTCACCCCCCGGGTGGTGATCCGCCCCGTCTGGGAATCCTATGCGGCCCGGCCCGGCGAGGTGGTGATTGACATCGAACCGGGGATGAGCTTCGGCACCGGACGCCACGGCACCACCCGCGCCTGTCTTCACTTCCTCGACGCGATCGCCGGCGAGCGGGCGGGCGGCTCCATGCTCGACATGGGCTGCGGCTCGGGCATCCTCGCCATCGGCGCGGCCAAGCTCGGATTCCATCCGGTCTGCGGTTTTGACAACGACCCCGATGCTGTGGCGATCGCCCGTGACAACGCGCGGCTCAATGGCGTCACGACGGAGCTGGACGTGTGCGACCTGGCGGACAACGTCCGCCGCGCCGATCTGGTCGTTGCCAACATCCTCGCGCCCGTTCTGATCCGGCATGCCGTTGTAATCGCCCGCGCGGTGCTGCCGGGCCCGGATGGCGCGCTGGTGATCTCCGGTATTCTGGATGCGCAGTACGCCGAGGTGCTGGCATCCTTCGAAGCGCTCGGCTTTCACGAGCAGGCGTCCCGGATGATCGAGGGCTGGCGCAGCGGCTGGCTGCGGCGAGACCCATGAAACTGCACGAGACAACGACGGTCGAGCGGGTTGTCCTCGCTCAGGTGATCGAGGCGCGGCGCGATCTGGACGAGGCCGCCGAGTCTCTCGCCGAGTTGGCGCGCCTCGCCGACACGGCCGGCATCCGCGTGGCCGGCCAGGTCACTCAGCGCCGGCTCCGCCCGGACGGCGGCACCCTCTTCGGTCAGGGCAAGGTCGGCGAGCTGCAGGAGGCGTTGCAGGCCGCCGCCGCCAATGCGGTGTTGTTCGACAACGAGTTGAGCGCGACACAGGCCCACACTCTCGGCAAGGCGCTCGGCGTGCGCGTGATGGATCGCACAGAGGTGATCCTGCAGATCTTCGCCCGGCGCGCCCGTTCGGCCGAGGCCCAGATCCAGGTCGAGCTGGCCCAGTTGCAATTTCTGATGTCGCGCATTCCCGAGACCGAGGAGCAGCAGCGGTTCAAGGGCGGCATCGGCATGAAGGGCCCGGGCGAGAGCCATCTGCAACTCCGCAACGCGCCGATGCGCCGGCGCGTGCTGGAATTGCAGAAACGGATCGCCGCCATCCAGGCTCAGGCGGCGCGGATGCGGCAGAAACGGCAGTGGCCGGTGGTGAGCCTCGTGGGCTACACCAATGCCGGCAAGTCGACGCTGCTCAATGCGCTGTCGCGCGCCGATGCCTACGTAGACGACCGCCTCTTCGCCACGCTCGACACCAAGACGCGGCTGTTGTGGCTGGGGATCGGCCGCAAGGCGCTGCTCACCGACACCGTCGGCTTCATCCGCAATCTGCCGCATGGCTTGGTGGCCTCCTTCCGCTCGACCCTGGATGTGGCGGTCAATGCCGACCTTCTCCTGATCGTCGTCGATGCCTCGCACCCCCGCGTGAGCGACCACTTGGACATCTGCCGGCGGACCCTCGCGGAGATCGGCGCGTCCGGCGTGCCCAGCCTCGTGGTGCTGAACAAATGCGACGCCGGTGACGCGCAGGAGCCGCTCGCGCACCTCGCCGGTCCGGAGCCGCAGGCGATTCCGGTCTCGGCCAAAACCGGCTATGGCCTGGAAACGTTGAAGACGGCCATCACAGAGGAACTCAGAAAATGCTGTACGTTGTGGCAACTCCCATCGGCAACCTCGGCGATTTGACGCCGCGCGCCCGCGAAGCGCTGCAAGCCGCCGAGGTGATCGCCTGCGAAGACACCCGCCGCACGTGGGGGCTGCTGAGCGCCTGCGGCATTCCCCGCCCCGAGCTGGTCTCGTACCGTCAGGGCAACGAGGCGCGCGCCGGTGAACGCCTGATTCAGGCCCTGCAGGCCGGCCGCGCCGTTGCGCTCTGCTCCGACGGCGGCTACCCCGGCATCAGCGATCCGGGCTACCGGCTGGTACGGCGGGTGGTCCGGGAGGGGCTGCCCGTCCAGGTGCTGCCGGGGGCGTCGGCCGTGGACATCGCCCTGATCGCCTCGGGACTCTCGACGTCGAGTTACACCTTCAAGGGGTTTCCACCACGCAAGGCTGGCGCGCTGTTGCGCTTTTTCGCGAGCGAACGCGAACAGCCGCACACGCTCATCTGCTTCGAATCGCCGTTCCGCGTCGGCGCCTGCCTCCAGGCAGCCCGTGAGGCGCTGGGGGATCGCGAGGCGGCGGTCTGCATCGAGATGACCAAGCAATTCGAACGGATCGAGCGGGGCTATCTCTCGGAACTCATTCCCCGTTTCACCGGCAAAGCCGTCAAAGGCGAAGTGACCCTCGTGATCGCCGGCAGCAATCCCAAGTTTGCGCGGGAGTATCCGGATCAGGATTCTGTCGAATCCCTAGACGGCGGATCCCTGGATGAGGGCTGAAAACGGGCTCCTGACTCATCCATTCAAGGTTCGATGCAACGAAGTACGATCGCACGCTTTCGCACGCTTGCCATGCCGCGCACTGTCGGCGCGATTGACTTTTTCCTTAAATTCTGCGATAATCTAACCCCATGAAGAGCCTTCTTCTTGCAATATCCCTGCTCGCTGCGCAGGGGTGTCTGCCCGAACGGCCAGAGCCCGTTCCTCCCCCTGCGGCTGCATCGTCTTCCGACGAGCGCGCGATGCAGACGCTTACCGACCTCGGCATAACGCCCGAAATCATGTTGCGCCTGGTGCGTGATCACTTGGCCTCGGCAGTCCAATCGGACGAACCCGGCCAACCGATCCCGGCGCAGACCGAGGAAGCGCCACCCGCCGAGCCGGCGCCAGCCGAACGGCCAACCGACACCCCTGCGCTCCTCGCGCAAGCCCCGGTGACAGCTCTCGAACCCCCCGCCCCGGGCGCGCCTGCAGAGGAAACTGCTGCCATGCCCGCGTTGCCACCTCCCCCTCCTCCCGCCACCGAACCGCCGATGGCAGTGGTTCCGGAACAACACGCAGCAGCCACCACCACGATCGTGCTCCAACAGCCTGTGATCATCCAGCACACTCAGGATTTCTACGCGCCGCTCAATTCGTATGGAGCCTGGATCACCCTTCCCGCCCATGGTCGTGTCTGGCAGCCGGCGGTCACCGTGGTGAATGCCGAATGGCGTCCCTATTTCCAAGGCGGACGCTGGATTTATACGGATTGCGGCTGGTACTGGCAGTCGGATTACTCCTGGGGTTGGGCGGTGTTTCACTATGGCCGGTGGTGTTACGTGGACCGTCACCGCTGGGTCTGGATTCCGGACACCGTGTGGGCGCCAGCCTGGGTTTCCTGGCGCCGATCAGAAACGCATTGCGGCTGGGCGCCCCTGCCCCCCGGCACAACTTTTCGCATGGGCGTGGGATTCTCCGTCGGAAATGACGCACAGTTCGACGTGCAATTCGGACTTTCATCCCGTCACTATACCTTCGTGCCAAACAATCGGATGCGGGAGTCGAGTCTGGTCAGCGTCATCGTTCACCATGATCACGTGCAGACCGTCTATCAGAATAGCCGGCATATTGATAATGCCTACCATTGGAACCAGGAGTATCGGCGCGTGCATAACAAAGGGCCAACAGATTACAACGCTATAGACCGCGCACATCGGCCCGTTGCCCGGCCGATACGATTCGTGCCCCCGCCGACGGCTCCCGTCGAGCCACCGGTCGCCACACCCCGCATGCCGTCGCCCAAGATCACACCCGTCGAGCCACCGGTCACCACGCCCCGCAGGCCGCCGCCCAAGACCACACCCGTCGAGCCACCGGTCACCACGCCCCGCATGCCGCCGCCCAAGATCACACCCGTCGAGCCACCGGTCAC
>VGWG01000144.1 GCA_016873675.1 Lentisphaerota bacterium
ACATTCGCCCCCCCAGAAGCCGCACGAAAAAAAATATCCATAATGTCTATTGACATACATCAGTATAAGCGTTATTCTCTTACACATTTCAAAGCGTAAGAGGGCACAGGGATGACGACAGAACAGCTAAACGCGGAGCTTGAAGGCCAGGAAGCCGAGACGGTGATCCGCCGCGCGTGGGAGACGTTTGGCGAGGATTTGGTGTTTGCGACCTCGCTGGCGGCGGAGGACCAGATCATCACCGAAATCATCGCCCGCAACCGCTGGCCGATTGCGCTGGTGACGTTGGACACGGGTCGGCTCTTTCCGGAGACTTACGCCTTGCTGGCGGAGACGGAGCGGCGTTACGGGATCAAGATCCGGGTGTTCTTCCCCGATCACGTGCAGGTCGAGGAGATGGTGGCAGAGCAGGGGATCAATCTTTTCTATGACCGTGTTGAGAATCGGCAGCGGTGCTGCCGCGTGCGCAAGATTGAGCCGCTGAGGCGGGCGCTCGCACCCTATCGGGCGTGGGTCTGCGGCCTGCGCCGCGAGCAGTCGGTCACGCGCACCGCGACCCGGGTCGTCGAGCACGACGCCGCGAACGGGTTGGTGAAGATCAGCCCGCTGGCGGACTGGGACGAGCAGCGGGTGTGGGCCGCGATCGCCGCGCGGCAGGTCCCCTACAGCCCGTTGCATGACCAAGGCTTCCGCAGCATCGGTTGCGCGTGCTGCACGCGTGCGGTGACGCGCACCGAGGGCGTCCGCTCCGGCCGCTGGTGGTGGGAAGAGCCCGAACACAAGGAGTGCGGACTGCATGTGGGCACACGCCACCCCAACGCTGAACCTTCAACCCTTCCAGGAGAACGGACATGAGCGACACATCCCTGAATCAACTCAAACAACTCGAAGCCGAGAGCATCCACATCTTCCGCGATGCGGCGAGCCAGGCGCAGAACCCGATTCTGCTCTACTCCATTGGCAAGGACTCCTCCGTGCTGGTGCGGCTGGCGCAGAAGGCCTTCTATCCGGGGCGTCTGCCCTTCAAGCTGCTGCACATCAACACCACGTGGAAGTTCCGGGAGATGATCGCCTTCCGAGACCGTTTCTGCGCGGAGCAGGGGCTTGAGCTGATCGTCCGCTCGAACGAGCAGGGGCTTGCGGACGGCGTCAACCCCTTCGACTACGGCAGCCGCAAATACACCGACATCATGAAGACGCAGGCCCTGCTGCAGACGCTGAAGGAGGGTAAGCACGATCTGGCCTTCGGCGGCGCGCGCCGCGACGAGGAGAAATCGCGCGCCAAGGAGCGGGTCTTCTCCTTCCGCGACAAGCACCAGCAGTGGGACCCCAAGAACCAGCGGCCCGAGCTGTGGAACATCTACAACGCGCGGGTCAGCCCCGGCGAGAGCGTGCGGGTCTTCCCGCTCTCCAACTGGACCGAGGTTGACATCTGGCAGTACATCCGGCACGAGAAAATCCCGATCGTGCCGCTCTACTTCGCCGCGCCGCGTCCGGTGGTGGAACGCGACGGCCAGTGGATCCTGGTGGATGACGAGCGGATGCGCCTGCACCCGGGCGAGCGCCCGGTCCAAAAGATGGTGCGCTTCCGGACGCTGGGCTGCTACCCGCTCACCGGCGCCGTCGAATCGCAGGCGACAACCATCGAGGAGATCGTGGCCGAAACGCTGCAGGTGCGCGTGAGCGAACGCTCGACACGGGTTATCGATCACGACGGCGATTCGTCCATGGAGCAGAAGAAACGCGAAGGGTATTTCTAAAAACCGGAAGGACGCCGCCCCGGGCCGTCCGCAGCGCAAAGGAGAACGTCGCATGAACCCCATTGAAGCCTATCTGGACGAGTACGAGAACAAGAACCTGCTGCGCTTCATCACCTGCGGCTCGGTCGATGACGGCAAATCGACGCTGATCGGCCGCCTGCTGTACGACAGCAAGTTGATCTATGAGGACCAGCTCAGCGCGCTGCAGGATGCGAGCGAGAAGAACGGCACCACGGGCGCCGGGCAAATCGATTACGCCCTGCTGCTGGACGGGCTGAAGGCCGAGCGGGAGCAGGGGATCACCATCGACGTGGCCTACCGCTATTTCTCGACGCCGCGGCGCAAATTCATCATCGCCGACACGCCGGGGCACGAGCAGTATACGCGCAACATGGCCACGGGCGCCTCCACCGCCAATCTGGCCGTGATCCTCATCGACGCGCGCACCGGCGTGGTGACGCAGACCCGACGCCACGCCTTCATCGCGTCGCTGCTGGGGATCAAGCACCTGTTGGTTGCGGTCAACAAGATGGATATCGGCGGGTACAACCACGAGACCTTCCTGACTATCCGGCAGGCCTTCAGCGACTTCGCGCAGAAGCTCGACATCCCGGATATCCGCTTTGTGCCGCTCTCTGCCCTGAAGGGGACGAATGTCGCGACCCGGACGCCTGAGCTGACGCCCTGGTACACCGGCCCTTCGTTGCTGGAACTGCTGGAGACGGTCGATATCTCGCAAGACACCAATGTTCGCGATTTCCGCTTTCCGGTGCAGGTCGTGACCCGGCCGCACCTGAACTTCCGAGGCTTTGCGGGTACCGTGGTCTCGGGCACGGTCAAACCCGGCGACGCCATCCGCGTGCTCCCCTCCAACAAGACGTCCCGGGTCAAGCGGATTGTGACGGCCGACGGCGATCTCGCCGCCGCCGCCGCCCCGCAGGCCGTTACCCTGGAACTGACCGACGAGGTGGACATCAGCAGCGGCGACATGATCGTTCACCACAACAACCTGCCGCGCGTCAAAGACCGCTTCGAGGCGATTGTGATCTGGATGAGCGAAGCGCCGCTGCGGGCGGGCGCGCAGGTTCTGGTGCGCCACGCCGGCCGCTTTGTCAAGGCGCGCATCGAGGCGCTCCTCTATGCCATCGACGTCAACACCATGGAGCAGAAGGCCGTCGAGGAGCTGACCCTGAACGGCATCGGCCGCGTGGTCGTCGAGACCACCCAGCCGATCTACTTCGACCCCTATTCGGAAAACCGTGCGACAGGCAGCCTGATCTTCGTGCATCCGGTCAGCAATGCCACGGCGGGCGCCGCGATGATCACCGACAGCGTCTTCGTCGACGCGGACACGCCGCGCGTGGTGAGCGACGCGGCCACCCTGTTGAGAGGCCATGTGGAGCGACGCGAGTTCCACTGGGAGACGGGCCTGGTCTCTTCCAAAGACCGCCTGATCCGCAACCGCCACGTCGGCAAGGCCGTGATCATCACCGGCGCCTCGGCGTCGGCGGTCCAGGCCTTCGGCAAGGAGTTGGAACTGCGCCTCTTCAAGCTGAACCTGAACTCCTACTTCCTCGGCTTCTCGAGCCTCTCGCGCGGGCTGGCGTCCGACGTGCAGGACAATCGCTCGGAGCACGACGCGCAGATCCAGCGCCTGGGCGAGCTGGCCCGCATCCTGACCGATGCCGGGCTTATTTTCATCACGGCCCTGCCGACGGTCGATGCCTACACGGTCAGGCGCCTCAATGTCCTGAACCAGCCCAATGAGCTGCTGGTGGTCGCACTCGGGGAACCGTCCGCGCACGGGGTCCCGGTCACGATCACCATCGGCGAGCCGGAATCGGTCGAACACAAGGTCGAGGCGGTGCTGAACCTGCTGGTCAACCAACGGGTGATCCCCGACTACTGCATCTGATTGCCGGCGCTTGAAGGGGTTTGGCACGATCCGCAAGGAGTAACGATGGCCGCAGCAACCTATCTGTATCCATATTTTGTGACTGAGAAACCGCGCGCGCGTGAGCGTATTCCGCATTTTCCCGGCGTCTATCGCTGGGGCGTGGACACGTTGCTACGCGATATGCAGGCGTCGGTCGATGCGGGCGTGCGGGCGTTTCTTCTGTTTGGCGTGCCGCAGCGCAAAGACCGGGAGGGAAGCGGCGCGTGGGATGAACAGTCAGCGGTCTGCCGGGCGCTGCGTCATGCGCGCAAGGAATTCGGCACGCACGTGACGTTGGTCAGCGACGTCTGTTTGTGCGCCTATACCGATCACGGCCATTGCGCCATTCTGCGCGAGTGTGATGGCGGTGTTGTGGATCGTGACCCCGAGCGCACGCTCACGGCTTTAGCTCGTAGTGCATGCGCGCATGCTGACGCGGGTGCTGACTGGGTCGCGCCCTCAGCTATGGCGCGCCATCAGGTCAGCGCAATACGCCGGGCGCTTGACGATACCGGGATGCACGCCGTGCGTGTGATGGGATATTCGGCAAAGTTTGATTCAAATTTCTACGGGCCGTTTCGAAATGCCGCACGCAGCGCGCCGCGTTTTGGCGATCGCAAATCCTATCAACTGGATGGCGCTGATCGTGCCGGGGCGTTGGCCCGTATTCGCGAAGATGAGTCGGAAGGTGCGGCCATGGTCATCGTCAAGCCAGCGCTTGCCTATCTGGATATCATTTCTGACGCGGCCGGGGCAGTGAAGGTGCCTGTGGCTGCGTATAATGTCAGCGGCGAATACACGATGGTCAAGGAAGGTGCTCGAAAAGGTCTGTGGCGTGAGCGTGCGATGGTCGAGGAACTGATGACGTCGATTGCCCGCGCAGGCGCCAGCACCATTATTAGCTACCATGCGCGGGAATTGATGACGTGGCGCAAGGAGCGCGGATTACACCCTGAATATTGCCGTGCACTAACGGACGGGTTCCAGCGTTCCTGCGGAAAGGATTTCCACCCCGTTTCAAAAATGGTACTATTCCCGCATTCTTTTTCTTGGCCGACAACGGGCGAATGATGACTACGACCCTCATGGTGGATCCAGCGCCCAGGTTCGGGTTGTCCCCCAACCTGTACATGCAGTTCATGGAACCCCTCGGAACGACCGACGGCTCCGTGGCGGCGGCATGGGATCATGTGCGGGGGGACTGGCGGCAGGATGTGGTCGATGCAACCGCCGAACTCGCGCCGCCGTTGATGCGCTTCGGCGGGTGTTTCAGCTCCTACTATCGCTGGCGCGAAGGCGTCGGTCTCCGGCAGCGCCGTAGACCCATGCACAATCTGCTCTGGGGCGGAATGGAGAGCAACCACGTCGGAACGCACGAGTTCGTGGACTTCTGCAGACGCGTCGGCAGCCAGCCGTTTTTCTGCGTGAACTTCGAATCCGACGGCCGGCGACACTGGGCGCGTCCGCCCTGCGGCGGCGTCCGATCCGCGGGTCCCGCCGAAGCGGCGGCCTGGGTGGATTACTGCAATAATCCCCAGAATGCGTTGCGCAGGAAGAACGGCGCCGCAGAACCGTTCAATCTGAAACTGTGGCAGGTGGGTAACGAAACGTCGTACGATCCGCTGGGCTACGACTGCGAAACGGCTGCCCGCCGCACCATCGCCTTTGCAAAGGCCATGCGTCGGAAGGATCCGGAGATCACGATCATCGGCTGGGGCGATAGCGGCTGGGCGAAACGGATGCTCGACATCGCGGGCGAACACATGGACGTGCTCGCCTTCCACAACATGTTCCGCGCCGGATCCGCGGAGGCGACGTCGCCTCTGAGGAACAGCAATTTCCGGGTCGACCCGGACGCGACCTGGGCGCACCTGATGAACGCCTGGCGGGAGCCGCAGGAAAAGATCGAAAGAATCCGCTCCGAGATCGGGGGCTCGTCCATTCCAGT
>VGWG01000145.1 GCA_016873675.1 Lentisphaerota bacterium
CGTATACCTCGCCTGCACCAGCCGGCGGCCCTGCCGCCCCATCTCCCGCCGCTCCTCATCACCCAGCGCCATCGCCTCCCGCAGCGCCTCCGCCAGCGGCTCAACCCCAACCTCCACCCACCACCCGCAACGCGCCGTCACCAACTCCCCCCACGGCGCCCCCTTCGTGCAGATCACCGGCACCCCGCTCGCCAGCGCCTCGGGCACCACCATGCCAAAATTCTCATGGCGCGTCGGCAGCACAAACAGATCAACCGCCCGCATCACCGCCGCCCTCTCGTCCCCGTAAAGCGGCCCGCAGAAAGTCACCCTCGACGCGATTCCCGCGCGTTGTACCATCCGCTCAATAGTCCCCTGATAGCCGTTCTCGTCCGGTCCCGCTATCAGCAGATGCCAATCGTCGAACGCCTCCGCCGCTTCCTTCCAGGCGGCAACCAGCAGGTCCAACCCCTTGAGCGGGTGCAGCCGCGACAGGAACAACGCCACCCGCTTTCCACCGCACTCCGGACACCTTCTGTCCACATCTTCCCGTCTCTTCTCACCCTCAAACGCATCCACCTCCACCCCGTTCGAAATCACCACAATCCTCGGCCCGCCTCCCAGATACCGCTCCACCCCCGCCGCCTCGGCCCCACAGGTGACATGCACCACATCCGCCCGCCGCAAAAAAAACTGGTCCAGTATCCCCGCCAACCGTTTTTTCCAGGCCGAATGACGCAGACGCACCGAATCGAGACACCCTCTCGGCGACATCACCAGCTTCTTTCCGGCTCGCCTTGCGCACCAGCACCCCCACCACACCGGAAACGTCCAGTTGGAGTGAACATGCACCACATCCGCATCCCGCACGAACCGTCCAAGGCCGAGCAACATCTCCCATGAGAAAAACAAAAAATGCGGGTGACTCGGCCTGAACCGCACCACCCGCACCCCTGTCTGCTCCGCCCGCCCCACCGCCTCCGACAGCCGTTCATCCGCCCGCGCGACCGTCGCCAGCACTACCGTGTGCCCCTGCCGCTGCAGATGCCGACACAGCGCCGGCACCGATTCCGCGATCCCGCCACCCGGTGGTAATCCCGCGACAATGTGAAGAATCTCCATGTAATGAACCAGTGTACCAACAAACTAATTGCCTATTCGCTGGTCATAGTTATCGCGACAGGTTCGCCATCTCAGGCACCCGTTTAAAATCTTCAAATGTTACATGTTCGTGGGGCGACATAATATGGAAGAGAAGTGTCGGACCATAGAACGCGGCCCAAGTCGAATAAGTGCTGGGCGGCCCGACGATGTAGTCGCAGCCCGCCAGCGCATAAAGGTCTGCGAGCTCATGTCCGGGCGCCTGCCGGACTGTCAGCCCGCCAAAGGCTCGGATGTCCAGCGGCGCATCGGAAGCCAACAGGAAGCCGACCCGACCGTTGCGCTCGGCCAGATCCGCCATCACCCGTCTGTAGTCTGTGTCGCTGTAGAAGAAGCGCCCGCCGCGAAAAGCGGCGTAATCGGTGCGCCTGACATGAACGCCGATTACTATGTCACAGCGGTCCCTCAGCGGAGCGAGGCTGTCATCAACAGCCTGCCTGAAGCGAGGGCGGGGCCGAAATATTGCTCGGATCAGATCCCCGTGCTCCCGCACGGCTTGATCGTCTCGGAACCGCCAGCCGACCACCACGAGCACTGCGGCGCGCTCGGCTCGTTCCACAGCCGACAGTGAGAGCGGTATCTCGCCTGGAGGGAAGCTTCCGCTGCGAAGCACTGACACGGGCGGCCACTTTGACCGCAGTGTGTCTGGGTGTGCAGACCTGCGCACCAGTAAACCTCGATGCGGCAACCCCTCAAAGTAGGGGCCATACCGGACCAGAGAACCGATTACAACCGTGCGGCCGCGAGCTTCTGCGTGCGCAATCAAATGCGCGGCGGCCAGGAGACGGTTGCACATGCCGGCGCCTTGGCCCGGGTAGAGGATCATGCGCCGAGCCTCCGCTTCACTGCCAACGCGTACCAACTCCGCGCCCAAGCCTGGGCGGCATAAGGTCGAGCCAGCGCTTGCGAGCGAGCGCTCAGGACGGGCAGCTCGTCGGCGCGGCCATGCATCCAGAGCATCGCGTCTACCAAACTCTCGCTTGACCCTGCCTCACAAAGCAGGCCGTTTTCGTATGCTCGCACCAATTCGGCTGTACCCCCGCACGCCCGCGAGGCGATCACCGGCAGGCCGGACGCGCAGGCCTCGCCAAGCGCAACACCCCAAGGCTCGTAGCGGCTCGGCAGAATGAAGACGCCCTGTCCAGCCAGAAAGCCTGGCATCTGCTCAGGCTGGAGAAAGCCGGCGTCGGTCACACCCTCCTCCCTGCACACAGCATCTGCTAGCGGCCCCATCCCGCAGCACGTCAGCGGCCAAGGGCGTGGCACGCGCAGCCGGTAGCACCGGTAAGCCTTGAGAAGAACGTCAACGCCCTTGTCTTCGCAGTAGCGCCCCACAAAGACAAAACGCGCGGGCCAGGGAAGGACAGGCCGCGCCTGAGCCGCCTCTGCAAAGCCGTCGTAGTCAAATCCGTAAAGGCCGCGCTCGATCTGTGCTTCGGCAAAGCCCAAATGCCGCGCATAGGCGGCAGCCCGTTCACCCGGCACACAGACCGCGCAGAACCGTCGAAGATAGCTGCGAAGCACGTACGGCGCAAGACGCTGTCGCCACGTCCCGCGATAGGACAGATCTAACCCCAAAATCTTGGGCGTACTTGACAGTCGCGGTGAGCGCACAACAGCCCGCTGCAGACGCCCGACCCATCCGGTGACCTCAACCAAGTCAGGCCGGAACTCCACAAGCTCGTCCAGCCAAGCCCCTACCCCCGCACAGTCGTCGCGTTCCCGTACCCGGACTCGCAGCCCGTCCAGCCCGTCCTCCCGAAAAGCGTGCTGAGCAGTGCTAGCCCGGCGCGTCTCGATATAGATCCTCTGTTCAACATCCGGTAACTTAGCCAACGCCCGCCAGCAACTGGGCATATACCCTGTCAGGCCTGTCCAACAGAATGCGATCCTCAACCCGCTCATGGAATCGCCATCTCCCCGCACCACGCGAGCAAGCGCTCCGCCTGCCGTTCCCAAGTGCGCGTCCGTAACACCCAGTCACGCTGTGACTGGAGTCGCTCGCCCCCGTACTCCGTCGTTAAGGCCCGGTCGATCAGCGCCGCGTACCCTTCTGCGGTCGGCTGCTGCGGAACCAGGAGCCATTCGCGGTACTCCGGCGACAGACCGTCAGTCCAAGTGCTGACCACGGGTTTCCCATAGGCGAGGTAATGGAGCAACTTTGACGGAAAAGTCATCCGATTGTCGCTGACCGTCGGCGGCCGTGGGTTGACAAAGACAGAGGCGCGCAAATGGAGTGCATGCAAGGCGTCTTCCGCCAAGAAACCCCGGTACTCAGCCCGTGGTTCCTGTCGCAAATAGACGGCCAGGCGCTCCTTCGGGTCTTTTCCCGTAAGGATGAAACGGCATCCCGGCGTCCGTACACGGGCGAACATCTCGAACAGCAGGTCGAGCCCACCGTACTGGTCATCATACTTTCCGCTATAGACCACCCACCGGTCACCGGCCTCGCTGCCTCCCTCATCCCGCCACCGATCGACACCTCCATCCAGATGTAGCCGGGGCACGGACAGCGGACAGTTCACGTATCCCCAATGCGAAAGGAAAACCAATCCCGCCGCGCCCCGGGACTGACACGTGAACGTCGTCCATCCATCTGCCGCAGGATCGTCCTGATCCAATATGATCGGCACCCAGCGGATTCCCGCCTCCGCCAGCAAGGGCACAGCCGCACGGTGATAGGACGCCAAGTTGTACCCGAACACAATATCAGGCCGGAACGCCCGAATCTCCTCTCGGACAAGCCGCCGATAGAGGGTGCGGAGCGACCTGTCCCTCGCCAAAGGCACATTCAGGTAGCGGCCCGCGCGGACAGGGTACGACGCATCGAAGTCTGCCTTCCGCCCGGGCAACAGCTCACCACCAGGCCAGTATTGCTCGCGGCAATGTGTGCACACCCGAATCGTGCAGCCAGCCGCATCCAACCCGCGCAACAGGCCGCGCGACCATTGCGTGGCCGCCTGGTTCACGGCCCGGCGCCCGAAGAGTGCCTCATCACTATGCCAAGGCCCCAGCCAAAGTAGGCGCAGTCCCCGCACCCCGGGTCTAAAGGCCATCGTGAATACGCTCCCGCTTTGCCCGGCTGACCCGCAGCCGGTCACCCAGCAGCCCCTGGCACTCTTTCACATAGACACATCCCGATGCCATGGCCTGGACGCTCGGCAGGATATGCCAAGGGGTTACACCCTTTTCAGCCAACACGCTTTTCCATCCGCCATAAGAGGCCTCATGGTCGACTGCGGCAGGCACCGGTTCAAGCCCAAAGCCCCTAAAAATCATTTCAGACCGACGCATATGCCAGGCGGATGTCACTAGCAGGACCCGTCTGGAAAAGCCCCGCTCATCGATCAACCGACGCACATAGAGCCCATTTTGTAACGTGCTCTTGGCTTGGGACTCCACCAGGATCGCCTGGCGCGGCACACCCAAGTCTAAGAGCAACGGCACCGAGGAGCCTTCCTCCGAGTTCCCGGAAGCGATGATGTACCGCGCGCGGCCTGCCCGCCAGAGGCGGGCCGCATGCCAGACACGGTCGGCTGAGCCGAACATCTCCGGTATGCCACCGGCCCATTTGGCGCGCCCCATCCCGCCGCCCAGCAACACGATCACATCACACGTGGGCTGACCCTCAGGCGCGACATACGGATAGGGCGCCTCAAGCCAAGTCCCAATCAGGTTCACCAGCAACGGCTGCGTCCAGAAGGCCATCCATCCCACCAGAATCCACGATAGGGTACGGCCAGCTTTACGCCTTCGTACGGCCGATGCCCCCCCCGACGGGCGCAAGCACCGCCACACCGCCACAGCCAACGCCACGGCAACCGAGAATGGATTGCACACCCAAGTCAGCAGCGCCACATTCATCGAATTACCCGATTACCCGCTGATCCCATTTAATATCTCCTTCAATACACAACCGTCAAGACGAAACATAGGGACACAACTGGTAAACATGTGCCCTATGGAACTCTCATAGACGTCTGGCCAAAATACTTGCTTTGTGAGACGTACTGTCCTCAACTGAAAAACCGCGCGAAACCAGCACATTGACAATGTCCCGCTTCTCCGTTCCGCCCTTTTGGCCGTGTACCTCAATATTAAGTTCATCCACGTTGTCCAGCCAAGCCAGATCCGCCCTCTGATTTAATATATGGACCTCTTCACCTTCAATATCCATTTTCATGAAGTCCACACGCTCAATCTCATGGCTATTGAGGAGAGATTGGATCGACAACGCCTTCACGCGGGTCGTATTTTCTGTAGATCTTGGTCCCAAACAGATGGAGAACGAGTCGCTGGCCGCACTCAGACTGTACTCAACCTCGCCATCCTTCTCAGCGACGGCGCAATTCTCAATGAGGATATTCTTAAATCGGCACTTCACGAGAATCTGTGGGTGGTAGTTGATTAAGAAAGGCGCATCCGGTTATCCTTCTTGTACACAAAACAGAGGAGGATAAACGACACCGGATGCGCGT
>VGWG01000146.1 GCA_016873675.1 Lentisphaerota bacterium
TTGACCCCTCCAGCGTGTCTTTGCTACCTTCTCCCCCATGCAAGCGCTCCTTCAGGCCGGTCACAGCGGGCGCGTGCCCGCGCCGCCCGAAAAGCGATTTCTTATCACTTCGAAACGAAGGGCTTGTGCGGATCGGTCTTTTTTTGTGGATAAATTGCGCTAACAACTGGCTGCTGCCGACGCCGGCTTTGGGTCGGTAGGTTGCGCCAGCAAGAAACTGCGCGGCAGAGCCGCGACGGGCATCCTCAATGTCAGTAAGGGCGGACGGCAACAGGAGGTGTGGCATTATGACTGATCACGACGAACGGATGGGTCGAATGGTAACCACCAATCACAGCGGGCAGCGAAGCCTGCTCCTTCTTCTGGCGGGGCTCGCGCTGGCGGCGCTGCTGCCGGGCCGGGCGCTGGCCGGGGAGGCCGCGGTGGTCAAGGTGATGGCCTCCGTACGGGAGTCGCCGCCGCGCATCACCCTGGACTGGCCTCGAATAGTGAATTCCGGCGGCTTCAAGATCTACCGGAAGAGCATGGAGGACAAAGCCTGGGGCGCCGTCTATGCCACGCTTGCCGATGATACCTTCACCACATTTGTTGACGACAACGTCGCTGTGGGTGTGGGCTATGAGTACAATGTCGAGACCGTCAAGTCCATGGGTGACGACGGCAAGGCACATGGCTATATCTATTCCGGGATCGCCATGCCGCCGGTTGAGAGTCGCGGCAAGGTGATCCTGCTGGTTGACAACACTATGGTTGCCCCGTTGAGCGGCGAGATCGAGCGGCTTGAATGGGATCTGGCGGGAGACGGCTGGACTATCCTGCGGCATGATGTTCCCCGCAGTCCAGACTGGGCCTGCACGAATACGGAAGTCATTGCGATCAAGAATATCATCCGGAACGACTACCAGTCCGACTCGAACAACGTCAAGTGCGTGTTCCTGCTTGGACGCGTCGCGCTCCCGAAGGTTCTTGGCGGGTCCCCTGACGGGCATACGTCTTCTACCTGGCTGAATTATGACACCCACTATTCCATGCCCAATGTGGACTGGACCGGTTTTTACGGAGGTTCTTCGGCAAGCATGAAACTCGATGTCGGGCGTGTGGATATGTCGAACGCCGACGAGTCCTTCCAGCTTTCCGAGGTGGAATTGCTCCGGCGTTATCTGAACAAACATCACGCCTTCCGGAATCGCCTCACCGCCTTCCAGACACGCGGCGTGTCCAGTGGCGGTTGGTGGGAAGACCAATGGAAGATGCAAACCTGGGTTGGCCGCGACAAGTGGGTAGACGACAAGCGATTCGAGAGTATTGAGCAGACGCCGTCGCTCTGGGACCATGCCGAAGGTCTGGCTTATGGCAACTCGGTGCCACCGTCGCGCTATGCGAGCCACAAGTACCAGTCTGTGTTTGGAATGTCCGGCGGCAGTGGCGCCTGGAACTACGATGCAGGAGCGTCGGTGTTGAAACCGTCCCTGAACAGCCCCGGCGCCAATCTGGCCCATGTCTATTCGTACAGTCCAACCCGGTTTTTCCATTGGATGGCACTGGGGCAGACGCTTGGAACGAGCGAACGACTGGCCACGGCCAACTACGCTCTTTACTATCATTCCTCTCCATCTGTTCACCGCGGGCTGTGCGGAGACCCCACGTTGCGGATGCATATGCTCGCGCCGCCCAGCGGGCTGACAATTGTCGGCAACACACTTTCGTGGGCAGCCTCGCCTGATGCCGGCACGGACGGTTTCAGCGGGTACCATGTGTACCGCGGCGCGAGCCGGGCCGGCCCGTTCACACGGCAGACCACAACCCCTGTGACCGGCACGTCCTGGACCGATCCGGCGCCCAGCAATGGTATATACCAGGTGCGCGCGATCCGGCTGGAGACAACGTCCGTCGGCAGTTACTACAATAACAGCGCTGGCGCTTTCTCGACCCGCGGCCAGGTCGGCATTGTGCCGGACGTTCGCTGGCTCAGCGTGCCGGAAGCGCGCTCCGCGAACTTCCTGGTAAAGCTCTCTTCGCCGCCCGCATCGAATGTGACGGTGACAGCGGCGCGCACGGGCGGCGACAGCAGCATCACCGTGCAGTCCGGCGGCAGTCTGCTCTTCACCCCGGCCACCTGGAACCTGTATCAACCTGTGACGCTGGCCGCCGCCCGGGACTATGACAATAACGGATGGGACAACAAGAACACAGATAAGCCGGTGGACGGTCCGGCAACGATCACCCTGTCGTCGCCCGGTTTGAGCGATGTGACGGTTGGCGTAACCGAAGAGGATCTCATTATCGAGACATCGCTTACGAGGTTCACCGTGCCCGAAAATGGCGCCTCCAGCTTGAAGGTCAGACTTTCTGGGCCGCCCGTCGGGAATGTGACGGTCACCACCATGCTAGAAAAAAACGGAGGTTGGAGCCTCAGCGTTCAGTCCGGCGCCAGCCTGACGTTCACACCCGCCAACTGGAACGAATGGCAGAGCGTTACCATCGCCAATGCCGCCTCCCCGACAAGAGTGTCAACCGGCGATACATTAACCCTCACCGCGCCAGGTTATCGCACCGCGGAGGTAAGCGTCTGGCAGGGCGAAAGGAACGCCTCTCTGGATGTCCGCCCGGATCCGGCCACTGGCGGCATGGTCACGCCCAATGACAGCGCAGCCACCTGTGTCGTGGGAGAGCCGACCACGCTTTCGGCGGTCCCCAATCCTGGCTACCGGTTCACCGGCTGGGTAGTTTCCTTCGACGAAGCTCCCGTGACGATCGCCGACCCCAGCGCGCCGATCACCACGATAATCAAGCACTATGACCACGTGTCCGGAGGCGGTCTCGGCGATGTTCGGGCGACGTTTCTGGCCGGGAGCACAGGGCCGGCGTTGATCACGATCGAGCGCGACTGCCAGTCCATTACTGTTCCGGCCGGCGGAACGACCAACATGCGGATCAGGCTTTCGGCCCAGCCCTCCGGGACCGTGACGGTCAGCCGGCGGAAGATGAAGGATGCAGCCATTTGGGTACAGCAAAGCTCGTTCACCTTCACCACGGCGAACTGGAGTCAGTGGCAGACCGTCACGCTCGGTTGCGCGGAACACGATCCGGGGCGGGTCCCCACCGACCACGGCGGCGGTGAGGTCAGCCGTCAGGACGAGATTGAGTTCTCCGGGACCGGCTTGGTGTCGTCCCGCCTGCACGTGTACGAGGGTAACAAGTGTCAATTGACGAGTTGGTCGGGTATCGGCGGTGTGGCGGTGACGCCTTCCGGCAGGCTCGTGGTTAAAAAGGGGTGGGCGGTCGCGATCACCGCGCGCGCCAACACCGGCTACCGGTTTGACCGCTGGGAAGTCCGCAGTGGCCAGGCGTCTTTTGCCGACGCTCGTTCCGCGAACACCACCGTGATCCTCGACGGCGACGCGACCATTCAGGCTGAGTTCGCCCGCGTTGATGCCGCCCATCCGCCGACTTGCGAGTTCGAGAGTCCTGTCGGCCACGTCGCGGTGAAGGCTGGAACAAATCTGACGCTGGCGGCCACGGCGGCCTCTGCGGCGCTCGGTGCGACGGTGAGCAAAGTGGAGTTTTATCGGGATGGTGTGCGGCTCGGCGAAGACATGAGCGCGCCGTACTCCTGCGTTTGGAGCAATGTTCCGGTGGGGACGCACACTCTGACTGCGCGGGCCATTGACAGTGAAGGCGTGGCGGGCGACTTGGTGACGGTCTGGGTCACGGCGACAGCCAGCGGCGTGTGGAATAGCATCCTGGCCTCCGGCGGGGACGAAGTGTACGACTTTGTAACGAACGGTTTTGCGTATCGGGTGCACAAATTCATAACCCCTGGTTGGATGCCTGACACAGAGGGTTTTGTCGTGAGCAGTACCGGTTCAAGCGGACAGGTGGAATATCTGGTCGTAGCTGGCGCTGGCGGCGGCAGCGGCTTTAAAAATCGCCGGAGCGGTGGGGGCGGCGCAGGGGGTATGCTTGCGGGTTCGACATCGGTTGTGGCGCAAATCTACCCGATCGTCGTCGGCGCCGGCGGCAATGGTGGAATGGGTGGCGGTGACGGCCGCAATGGCGGCAATTCGTCTCTTGGAACCATCGCAGTCGCCATTGGCGGCGGCAAAGGAATCTCGGATGCGAACGTCTCAGGCGGTGCCGGCGGCAGTGGCGGCGGCAATGGAAGCTACAATGGCTTTGGCGGATCCGGCACGCCCGGACAAGGACACGACGGCACGTACGGTCGATCCAATCCGTCCTCGGGCGGCGGCGGCGGCGGCGCAGGCGGATCTCCTGCCGTCCAATCCATGACCGGTGGAATTGGACTATCATCGTCAATCAGCGGTGTGAATGCGACGTATGCCGGGGGCGGCAATGGCGGATCCGAAGGGAATCCGGATGGCGATGGCGCGACCGGCGCGGCAAACACGGGTAATGGTGGCGGTGGGGCCAACAACCCGGATTCCTACACATACAACGGTGGCGCCGGCGGCTCGGGGATTGTGATCGTTCGGTACGTCATTCCGGCTGCGGTGTGCCCGGTGATCTTCCACGCCAACGGCGCGACCGGCGGCACGGTTCCATCCGCGCAGATTAAGACGTACGGCGTCACCTTGACCTTGGCGGCTAATACAGGCAGCCTGGTCAGGACCGGTTACAGTTTTGCTGGCTGGAACACCGCCGCGAACGGCACAGGCACGGACTATGCCGTGGGCGCATCCTACACCGCCAACGTGGGGTTGACGCTTTACGCGAAGTGGACGGCCGGCTCGTATCCGGTAACCTACGATGCCAATGGCGCGAGCGGCGGCGCGGTTCCGGAGGCACAGGTCAAGACCCACGGCGTGTCGCTGGCGCTGGCCGTCAACACGGGCGCTCTGGTCCGGAGCGGCTACGCCCTGGGCGGCTGGAACACCGAGGCGAGCGGTACGGGCGCCGACTATGTGTTGGGCTCGGCTTACACCGTGAATGCGGCCGTGACGCTGTATGCCAAATGGCTGGTCAGCGGCGATCGGGCGCCTGTGATTGTCACTCCGGCCTTTGCCAGTCCTGCCACCGTGACCCTGCCGGTGTGCACAACCACGGTCGGGGTGGTCTGCGACGCCAATGGCGCAGGTCCCCTCAGATATGAGTGGCGCCAGATATCCGGGCCCGGCACGGCAGCCTTCACTTCGCCGGGTACACCTGACAGCGCGGTGACTTTCAGCGCGCCGGGAACCTATGTTCTTGGCGTTGCGGCGGTCAATATCCGAGGGGAAGCGGTTGTCAGCGAAGTGACCGTTACCGTCAACGGCATTGCCATCATGAGCGATGTTTGCGCAGTGAGCGTGCCGGAAGGCGGCACGAACACGCTCCGATTGAAACTTTCGGCGAAACCGTCCGGGACCGTGACGGTCACCGTGGCGCGCGTATCGGGCGAGACGGATATCACAGTCCAATCCGGCGCGAGCCTGATTTTCACGACTAATAACTGGGGAACGTATCAGACTGTTACCTTGGCGGCGGCAGAAGACGGCGACACGGAAGATGGAAGCGCCTCGATCACCGTTTCCTCCGCCGGGATGTTGGGCGAGCCTGTGACCGCAACCGAGGCTGACAACGACACGACACTGTGGATTAACGCCACAGCAGGCG
>VGWG01000147.1 GCA_016873675.1 Lentisphaerota bacterium
CCCCGCCAGTTCGCAACGCGCATTCGCCGCCCCCGTGAGCGGCACGCAGTCGCACAACGCCCCCGACGCGGCCACATCCGCGACCACATACGGCGCCGCCTGCAAGGGCCCCGTCGGCGTCGCCATCAGCCCCTCCGACGTCAGCCGCGCCAGCCTCCCGACGCTGACACCCCCCGACGCCGACGGAAACCGCCGCGCCCCAGCCACACAATCCGGACTCAAGATGACCATCACTCCCTCCATTGCTCTCTCTTGTCCCACCGCCCGTCGCTGTAACTTGGCTTTGGTTTTCTTGACACCCATGCCCGCTTCAGCTATCTTCAACTCATGCACGCGTTCAGCCTATACCGTCCTCGCGGCCATGCAACGCGCCGTCTGGAAATCGTTCATCGCTGATCCATACCAAGATGAGACTGGAAGACGTATAAATTCTTTACGGGTGACAAACCATGATCGCAGCGAAGACGGAACCCAAGCCGCAAGTCAATCACCGGTGGCGCATTCTGGCGGCGACGGCGATCCTCGCGATCTCCGCCCTGGCCGTCTGGTGGACGGTCGCCAGGATCGAGCGCGACATGCGCGACGAACTGATCGGCCGGGCGCGCCTGGCGGCAGGCATGGTGAGCGTGGAGCGGGTCCAGGCGCTTACCGGGACGGAATCGGATCTGGAAAAGCTCGCCTGCCTGCGGCTGAAGGAGCAACTCGCCGACATCCGCGCGGCCAACACGAAGTACCGCTTCGCTTATCTCCTGGGCCGCAAGGATGACGGGACGGTGTTTTTCTTTGCCGACAGCGAACCGGCGGGATCAGAAGACGCGTCCTCCGCCGGTCAGGTCTATGACGAAGCGTCGAGCGATGTTCTGAGCGTATTTGCCACCGGCAAGCCGGTTGTGGAAGGTCCTCTTCCCGATCGTTGGGGCACATGGGTGACACCCCTGGCGCCTCTGACCGATTCGCGGACTGGCGAGGTCGTTGCCGTGCTGGGCATGGACGTTGATACCCGCACCTGGAGGGGAGACCTGGTCGCCCGGGCCGCTCTGCCGGCGGGGTTGATGCTGGCGCTGATGATCGGCATCCTGACACCGCTGTGCGTCCTGAGTCGTTCTTGCTCGCGCCGCTTCGGAGCCGTGAGGCTGCGGGAAAAGATGGCCCTGATTCTGGGCATCACGCTCATGGCGCTCGTCGCCGTTCTCTATCTTGGCTCGCGCCGCATCATCCATGATGGGTTTGCGATCCTGGAAGAACGCAGTGCCCGGATGGATGTTGCGAGGGCGATGTCGGCGCTGGACGAGCGCCTCTTGACATTGGAGCGGAACACTCAGGACTGGTCGTATTGGGATGACTCCTACGCCTTCGCGGCGGATCGCAACGAGTCGTTCATCGAGAAGAACCTCAACCGGCACGCGATGGAAAGCCTCGGCATCCAGCTCCTGATGATCCTGAACTCCGCCGGTGAGATTGTCTGGGGCGGCGCGCTGGATCCGGAGGATCCGGGCGCGCTGCTGACCGGAGCCGAATTCAACCGTCGTTTCGGGGGCATTGCCGGTTCGGTGTCCGCCCGGTCGCCGAGCGGCGCGCGTTCGGGCATTCTCCTGCTCGGTCAGAATCGAATTCTCGTCGCTTCCAGCCCCATCCTCACGAGCGAGGAGGCGGGGCCGCCGCGCGGTCTTGTCGTCATGGGCCGCTATCTGGATGCGAACGGGGCACGGGAACTCGCCGAGTCGCTGAAGATGAACATCGCCCTGTTTGCGGTCGGCGATCTCGCCGGCGACCCGGTGCGGGAGGGCATCGCCCGGTCGCTGGCAAGCGGTGCTGGAGATGCCGTGCGGATTCTGGACGATCAACTGCTGGCCGCCTACGGCCTTGTCCGCGATCTGGCGGGCAATCCCGCGTTGCTGATCGAGATCACGAAGGAGCGCGATCTTCACCGGCAGGCGGCGAAAATGGCCACGGTCTTCGCGGCTATGCTCGTCCTGGCTGGCGCGCTCCTCATCCTGATCGTTGCTTTCCTGATGCGGAAACTGGTGATCGGGAAACTGGAGCGCCTGAGCAGGTGTCTCCACGAAATCACCCGCACGAAGCAGTTCTCCGCGTCGATTCCCTGGAAAGGCTCGGACGAACTCGCGGAAGTGGCCGGGGATGTCAACCTGTTGCTCGAAGCCGTGACGCAGTCGCGCCGGCAACTGGCCGCCAGCGAAGAACACCTCGCGGCCACCTTACGCTCCATCGGCGACGGGGTCATCGCCTGCGATCGGCGGGGGAACGTGACGAGTCTGAACCGCGCGGCCGAGGCGCTCACCGGCTGGACGACCGCCGAGGCGGCCGGGAAGCCTGTGGGCGAGGTGTTTCGCATCGTCAACGCCCAGACCCGCGAGACGGCGGAAAACCCGGTCTTCCGCGCCCTCCGCGAGGGCGTGAGCGTGGGGCTGGCCAACCACACGGCGCTCATCGCCAAAGACGGCACGGAGCACCAGATCGCCGACTCCTGCGCGCCCATCCGCGACGCCTCGGGCACGGTCTCCGGCGCGGTGCTGGTCTTCCGCGATGTGACCGAGGAGTACCAGCGGCGGGAGGAACTGCGGGCGAGCAAGGAGCGGTTCGACGCGCTTGCCGAGCAAAGCCGGACGCTCGCCTGGGAGGTAGACACGGCTGGTCTCTACACCTATGTGAGTCATGTGGCGGAAATGGTTCTCGGTTACCGGCCCGAAGAACTTATCGGCAAGATGCACTTCTACGACCTGCATCCGGAAGAGGGGCGCGAGGCGTTCAAGGCGGCGGCATTCGAGGTGTTTGCCCGCAAGGAGCCGTTCCAGAACCTGGTCAACGCCGTCCAATGCAAGACCGGCGAAACGCTCTGGGTCTCCACCAACGGCATCCCCCTGCTGAACCCGGACGGAACGCTGCGCGGCTATCGCGGCTCCGACACCGACATCACCGCGCGCAAGCAGGCGGAGGAGGCGCTTCGCGAGAGCGAACTATTCATGCGGGAGACGCAGGTCGTTGCCAAACTGGGCGGCTGGAAAGCCAATCCGCAGACGGACGCCCTGGAGTGGAACGACGGCGTCTATGACATTATCGAAGAGTCCCGCGACTACCGCCCCGGACTGGCGGAAGGGGTCAAGTACTACCATGCGGAGTACCTTCCCGCGCTTCAGTCGGGACTGGGGAACTGCCTGGCCACGGGCAGTCCTTTCGCGATCGAGGCGGAGATCACCACGGCCAAGGGCAATCACCGCTGGGTCGAAGTGCGGGCGTTCGCGCACACGACCGGCGGCGGCGAACCCATGGTCATGGGAACCATCCAGGACATCACCGAACGCAAGCAGCGTGAAGTCCGGGATCACGCCATCGCCGTCCGGAAGGACCTCCATGCCGGGATCCTCGCCGCGCTGACCACCGACCCGGCGCTCGTCACTGGCGACCTGCCGGCTTTCGCCGCCCGCCTGACCGAGCTGACCGCCCAACGCCTGGGCATCAGCCGGGTCGGGGTGTGGCTATTTGATGAGACCGGCGCCAAACTGGTCTGCCTGGACACCTTCGTGGGAGCCCGGGAGCGGCACGAACACGGAGCCGAACGGCCGGAATCCGCCTTCGCCAGCGAGTTTGCCGCCATGCGCCAGGCCCGCTTCGTTGACGCCCACGATGCCCTCACCGACCCCCGCACCGCCGGCTACGTCGAGGGCTACCTCAAGCCCTTGGGCATCACCGCGATGCTCGACGGCGTGGTGCGCGGCGACGACCGCTTCCTCGGCTGCGTCTGCCTGGAACAGGTCGGCGTCGCCCATCACTGGGACGACGACGAGACCGCCTTCGTCTGCCAGCTCTGCGACCAGGTCGCCATGGTGTTCGCCAACCGCGAGCGCAGGCAGGCGGAAGAGAAGCTGCGGGAGAGGGAAGCCTTTCAGCGCGAACTGCTCCTGAACTTGCCCGCCGGCGTGGTTATTGTGGATCCGGTGACGCGCCAGATCGAACAAGTCAACCAGCACGCCACCGCGCTGTTCGGCGCACCGGTGGACCGTCTGCTGGGGCATCGCTGTCATTCGCTCCTGTGCCCGGCGCAGGAGGGCGCCTGCCCCATCTGCGACAAGGGTCAAGTGGTGGACAACTCGGAGCGCGTGATGCTCCGCGCTGACGGATCCCGTCTGCCGATCCTGAAAACAGTCAGACGGGTCAACCTCGGGGGGCATGAGAAGCTGCTCGAGTGTTTTGTGGACATCTCCGACCGCAAGGCGTCCGAGGAGCGGTTACGGGCGTTTGCGCAGTGCCTGCTCGAATTCAGTGCCGATACGCAGGCGAACATGGAGCGGCTCGTGGCGCTGTGCGGGAGCATTCTGGACGGCGCCTGCGCGCTGTACAACCGGATGGACGAAGGCATGCTCTGCTCGGTCGGGCAATGGCAGACGCCGCCCGATTTCAAGGCGCAGGACCGGCCCGACGGGCATATCTGCTTCGACGTCATCCAACAGCGCGCGGACTCGCCGATGGTGGTGCGCGACCTGCAGAACTCGGTCTATGCCGCCAGCGATCCGAACGTAAGGGCCTACGGACTGCAAACCTACGTCGGGGTGGCGGTCAAATGTCGCGGCGAGGCGGTGGGCTCTTTGTGCGTCGTCTATCAGAAGGACGTGCAACCGATCGAGGATCACCTCAACTTCCTGCGCCTTGCGAGCTTCGCGATGTCGGTCGAAGAGGATCGGCGCACGCAGGCGCGCATGCAGGAGATGCTGACGCGCATCGCCGCGATGTACATCAATCTGCCGCTCGACCGGGTGGACGGGGCGATCCGGGATTCGCTGGGTGAGATGGGCCTGTTCGTCGGGGCAGACCGGGTTTACGTTTTCGATTACGATTTCGCGCGGGACAACTGTCGCAACACGCACGAATGGTGCGCGGCCGGGATTGCGTCGCAGATTCAGGACCTGCAAGAGGTGCCGATCTCGATCCTTCCGCGGTGGGTGGAGACCCATCGGCGCGGCGAGGCGATGCGGATTCCCGATGTCCAGGCGCTGCCGCCGGAGGACGGACTGCGGCAGGTGCTCGAGCCGCAGGGGGTCCGGAGTCTCCTGGCCGTGCCGATGATGGATGGCGGACGCTGTCTGGGGTTCGTGGGATTCGATTACGTGCGAAATTTGCACGACTCCACAGATGCGGAACAACGGCTATTGCGGGTCTTTACGCAGATGATGGCCAGCATCCGCCTGCGCCGCGAGATGGAGGACGTCATCCGTCAGCACCGCGAAAAGGCCGAGGCGGCGAATCGGGCGAAGAGCGAGTTCCTGGCCAACATGAGCCACGAGATCCGCACGCCGATGAACGGGGTCATCGGCATGACCGGCCTGTTGCTTGACACGGCGCTGAACGACGAACAGCGGCGCTTCGCCGAAACGGCCATGAACAGCGCCGAATCGCTTTTGACCTTGCTCAACGACATTCTCGACTTCTCCAAGATGGAGGCCGGCAAGCTGACGCTCGACCGGAGCGACTTCAGTCTGCGCAAACTGCTCGACGAGACCGTGGCCCCGCTGGCGATGCGGGCGCAGGAAAAGGGGGTCGAGTTCATCTGC
>VGWG01000148.1 GCA_016873675.1 Lentisphaerota bacterium
CGTGCGGCCCGGGGCGCTGGCAGTAGGGTTGTCGGCGAGTATGCTTCTGATCCACGGGAGCGTATTGTCGTTGTTTGGGAATGTGTTTTCCGCTTTTCTGCTGATGGCGTCGGTGGCCTGTTTCTGGCGTTTCTTGCGTGGCGGCCGAAGCGTCTGGCTGGTTGCTGCTGGCTGGGTGGTTGGCATAAGCCCGTTCGCCAGGCTGCCGAATGTGATGGCGCTGGCAAGCCTGACAATTCCGCTTATGCACCTGTATGCCTCGGGGGGGTGGCGCTGGCGTGAGGCGGCGCGTATTGCGGCGGCCACATTGGCAGGCTTCGGTCTCGGCGTATTGAGTGCCCTCGGTTTGATGGTCGCATTGGGGCATGGGGCCGTGTTCCTGCGCGCGTTACAGTTGGTCGGTCAGATGGGCGCGGACAGCGGCGAATTCGGCCATCACTCCTTCGGAGCCCTGATTGGGTATCAGATCCGCCTGTATGTCACGGCCTTGGTAGTGGCTGCTGCCTGTGTCGCGATGTGGGCGGCGGGTAGGTTCGGATTGCGCCTGACCGCAGGCTGGTTGCCGGGGCGCGTTCATCGCGCGCTCGCCTGGATGATGGCGGTGGTATTGAGCGGTTGCCTGGCCTATGTTGCGGTCAGGCTGCCAGCCCTACGAATGGCGCATTATCTCGCCCTCGCGTTAGGACTGTTGGCCGCCGGTTGCAGTCTGTGGCGGCGGCGCAGGGATCCGCTTCAGGTTACGGTCTGGTGGAGCGCCATTCTGGTGGTGTTTGTCTTGCCGTTAGGGAGTGATGTGCCTCAATCGGTAATGAAATACGCGTTTGTGATGCTGTTGCCGTTGACGGTGAACACAGTGTTTCCGACGGCAGAGGAGGTTGAGCCTGCATGTGGAACGTTGTGGCGGCGCGCGCTCTGCGTTGCGGGGGGAACCGCCTATGCGCTCGCGCTGGCCGTCCTGGTCTGGCGGAGCCCATACCGTGATGGTCCTCAACGCCTCAGGCTTCGCGCCTCGGTTTCAGGGACGCGTGTTGCCGGTATTCTGACGACGCCCGCCCGTGCGGCGGAGATCTCTGCTCTCGTGCAGGCCCTGACACCGCATCTTCGTCCGGGGGATAAGTTACTGGCCTATGCGGATATGCCAATGATCCATTATCTTACGGATACACGTCCCTTCCTGTACAACGCCTGGCCCAAAACCTATGCGCCGGCGGCGTTCGCACGTGCACTGGACGAGGCGAAGCAGGAGGCGGTAAGTTTGCCCGTGGTGCTCAGACAGCACTTCAATGTCGGGGTGCGCGGCTGGCCCGAGGTACGTACGCCGTATCTGGAGGCTTCGGCAAATCTGATGCGTACGCAGTACCTCGATGCGTTCTTAACACAGAACGGGTACGTATGTGTCTGGGAGAACGAGAACTTCGATCTTTGGAAGACGGATTATCAATGATTAGGAGTACTTCATAAGCACCAATGATATTTTAATAACCGGGATTCCGATGCAGGCGTGTTGCGGGTGTGGGGCATGTGTTGCCGTATGTCCCTGCCAGTGCCTGACCATGCAAAGGGATGGCGAGGGCTTTGACTATCCTTTGGTGGACCAGGCGGCCTGTGTCGACTGTGGTTTATGCAGGCGGGTTTGTCCTGCCCTCCATCCGAACCTGATGGAGACGCCGGAAGGCCCGGATGTATATGCGGCAGCAGCGCTTGATGATCCGCTTCGGGCCAAAAGTTCATCGGGGGGTATATTTTCTGTTATTGCTAATTGGATGTTCAGCCAGAGAGGTGTCGTATACGGTGCCGCCTTCGTTGATGGATGCAGAAAAGTGAGACATGTGCGTATCGATAGGGCCGACGAGTTGGATCTTCTTCGCCGGTCAAAATATGTCCAAAGCACTATTGTTAAAGAGGTGTATGCCGAGCTGAAGAACGATGTTCAAACCGGACGCAAAGTCCTTTTTGTCGGAACCCCATGCCAAGTAGCGGCTATCAAGAACGTGTTAGGTGCGGTAACGAGTCAAGTGTTGTCGTGTGATTTAATTTGCCATGGGGTTGGGTCTCCATCGATATTTGAGAGCTATATCGATTTGTTGAACCACAAAAATAAAGGTATTATTACGGAATGCTCCTTTCGTGATAAGTCGCAAGGGTGGTCATCGAAACACCGTGTGTCATATCGTTTTGCATCGGGCAAATCTGTGGCATTCCCCGCAAAGCATGATTTATATTTGTTTGGTTTTCTGGACAATCTGTTCTTGCGCCCGGTCTGTCATTCTTGCCGGTTCGCATCGGCGCAACGTCCGGGTGATCTGACGTTGGGCGACTTCTGGGGTATCGCCAAATATGAGCCGGAATGGGATGATGGTAAGGGTACCTCGGCCCTGATGGTGAATTCTGAGACCGGCCGGGGCATTTGGAACGCCGTGTCGGATAAAATTCGGAGCAAAGTCATGCCACTTTCCGTTGTCATAGCCGGTAATCGACGTTTACAGTCACCCAGTACGAAATCCCCCTTGCGCGACGCTTTTTTTGGTGCCTTGAATACGGAGAACTTTGAAATCGTGATGAGAAAATATTGTCAACCCAAGCGTTCACTACGGGTTTATGTTGGGCAATGGCATCGTTGGCTAAGGCAACGGATGGGTCTCCGATGAGGTTAAGATCAAATAATCAGGTGATTACCAACATGTTCGCCATGTATGGACAGACGGCGGTCTGCGGTTTTCTGATGTTCTTTTCCAACCGGTGGATACTCTCCGCCTTGGGTGAGTCGGATTTCGGGTTGTTCTCCGTTGTCGGTGGCGTGATCGCCTTTCTTCTGTTCATTAACGGCGCGATGACCAGCAGCGCGCAGCGCCATCTGACGTTCCAAGTCGGGGGGGGGGATAGCGAGGGGCTGCGTCGTGTGTTTAATGCGGCGATGCTGACCCACTTGCTTTTAGCGCTTCTGGTGTTAGCGGTAGGCGAGACATTCGGGGTCTGGTTTGTGAAATATGTTCTAAAAATGCCCGAGGAACGGCGGTTTGCTGCCAGCCTGGCGTTTCAATGCTCATTGTTCTCGACTTCAATCATGATTGTAACGGTTCCGTTCCGGGCGATGTTCACAGCCCATCAGCGGATGTTCGAACTTTCGGCGCTGACGGTGCTTCAGTCGGGACTGCTGTTCACCTTCGCCTACTGCCTGAAGTATCTTCCGGGCGACCGTCTGGTCTGGTATGCGGCCGGTTATGCGACCGCTACCACAACCATCTATGCGATCCAATCGGTTCGGGGCCGACTGCTCTTTCCCAGTTGCCGGATCTGCGTGAGAGAAATGAAAAACTGGCCGCTTGTGCGTGAGCTTCTCTCGTTCTCGCTGTGGAACCTGTTCGGTCATCTGGGCGGCGTGTTCCGCGGGCAAGGTATGGCAATTATTCTGAATCTGGGGTTCGGGACCAAGCTCAATGCCGCCTATGGGATCGCCAATCAGGTGGCGGGACAGGTCGGTCAGTTTGCTTCCGGGTTCCTCCAGGCGGTGGCGCCGGAGATTGTTTCCCGGCAGGGGGCTGGTGAGACTGACCGAATGATCAGCTTGGGGCTTCGCACGTGCCGCTTTGCGGCGCTCATGGGGTTACTCTGGATGGTGCCGATCGCCTTCGAGTTGAATTATCTGCTGACTCTCTGGCTGAAGAAGCCGCCGCAGTACACGACCATGCTCTGCCTATTTGTCTTTGCGATGTCGGTGGCGGATAAACTGACGGTCGGCTATGTCGCGTGTGTCCAGGCGGTCGGCAAAATCGCGGCCTATCAGGTGACGCTCGGCTTAGGGATGATCCTTACGCTGCCTATCTGCTATGTGATCACTCGGGGGACGGAATCGGTTCAGGCCTGTTTTTGGGGCGCGACCGTTATGGCGGCTGTGGTCTCGCTGGGGCGGGTATACTGGGGGCGGAGGCTGCTGGGGGTCTCGCTATTACGGTGGTTGCGCGAGGTTCTGCTCCCGGTGGCAGCGAGTATGGCGCCCGGCATGGCCGCCTGTTGTGCGCTGACATGGTGTTTGCCGAGTTCCTTCCTGCGGCTGTTAGCGGTGATGGCGGCCGGCTTAACGCTTGGGCTCGTGGGTATCTACGGGATGGGGTTGCACAGGGACGAGCGGGCGATGGTCAGGGAGAAGGTCATCGGCCGCCTCCTCAAGCGTGGACGGGCATAAGCCGATGAAGGTAGCCATCATCACTTATCACTGCGCGCCCAGCTATGGCGCGGTGTTACAGGCTTATGCGCTTCAGGAGGCGGTGCGCGCGTTAGGTCATACGTCGGCAGTTATCGATTACGTGCCGGCGTGGCGCCACTATGTGCGGTTACGCGATATCTGCGCCACACCGAACCCGGCGGTCATTGTCTCGAGATGGAACACCTACCGGCTCACACGGCGGACCAGGCAGTTCGTGAATGCGAGGCTGGCATTGACAGAGCGGCGTTACGCGTCGCTGGCTGACTTGGAGGCTGCGGTGCCCGCTTGTGAGGCGGCGATCTGCGGGAGCGATCAGGTTTGGCATCCGAAGAGGTTCGACAGTACCGGCGAGTTCGACAAGGCCTATTTCTTGGCCTTCGGTGGCGCTGGGGCCTACCGGCGGGTCGCCTACGCGCCTAGTTTCGGCGTGCCGACACTCTCCCCCGGTTACCGGTGTGCAATCCGCCCGTGGATGGAACGGTTTTCTTCTATCGGTCTCCGTGAGCGCTCTGCGGCCGAAAGCCTGTCTGCTGAACTGGGACGTGACATCCCGTGGGTCTGTGATCCGACGCTCCTTTTGGGAGCGGAAGCGCTGGGCAGGCTGGCGGATGGTGTCGCCCATCAATCCCGTCCCGGGCTTGTGGTGTCCTGGCTTTCGTTTCGCCGCGAACTCTACCTGAACGTGTTCCGGCTACTGCGCACGCTGACAGGCGCGCCAGGAGCCATCATTGGGCGGCCGTTCGCGGCTTGGTTTGAAAGCCGCGGGACGCTTCCGGGCGTAGAGGAGTGGGTGTCTCTGATCCGTAGCGCGCGGTTTGTCCTGACGGACTCGTTCCATACGACGGCTTTCGCGATCCTGTTTCGACGCCCCTTCCTGGTGTTAGCTTGGGCAGACGCCTCGGCGGCACGTAATGACCGGCTGGTCTCGTTGCTAGAGCGGCTTGGTCTGTCCGAGCGGATTGTGTATGTATGGGATGAGTCAGTCGTGCGGCGGCTCGAGCAGACGCCGATCGACTGGGAGGCGGTCGAGGTACGGTTGGCGCGTTGGCAAGCTGACAGCCGTCGTTTCTTGCAGCAGGCGTTAACATGAGTCTTGTGTGGGCATATGAGTGATATCCCCCCCGTTGCGATTTTTGGCTTTATCAGGCCGCATACCACGGCGCAGGTCTTCGCGCGTGTCCGTGAGGCTCGACCGAAGCGGCTGTTCCTCTGCCTGGACGCGCCGCGCCCGGAGCGTCCTGATGATCTGGCGAAGTATCAGGAGGTGCGCGCGATCTTCGATCAGGTGGACTGGCCCTGCGAGGTG
>VGWG01000149.1 GCA_016873675.1 Lentisphaerota bacterium
TGTGAAAAAGTGGCGGGGGCGGCTGGTGATGGATGCGACCGGGGTTGGCGACCCGGTGTTCGATGACCTGCGGCGGGAGCTGCCGGCTGCGGAGGGCTTTCGGATCACGGCGCAGAGCAAGCGGGAACTGGTGCAGGGGCTCATGGTGGCGGTGGAGCAGCGGGGGGTGGCGTGGCCGGAGAAGTCAGTGGGCAGTGGCAGTGGGCAGTGGGCAGTGGGCGACTGGGAAGTGCTGACGGCGGAGATGAAGCGGTATGAGTATGTGGCGGGGCCGTCGGGACAGGTGACGTACTCGGCGCCGAGCGGCTACCACGACGACTGCGTGATGGCGCTGGCGCTGGCGGTGTGGGGGTGCCGGGCGGCGGGGGTGGAGCCGGGAAGGATGGCGAGGCTGCCGGCGAGGGGCGGAGGGACGGCGGTGCTGGGGCTGGTGTGAGGCGGGGAGCAGTGGCAGTAGCAGTGGGCAGGGGCAGTAGCAGGAGCAGGAGCAGTAAGGCAGGGGCAGCGAGGCAAGCGGATGGAAGCGGCGCGATAACGAGCCGACGCGGCAACGGGGAAGGCGCGGCGGCGGCGGGCGCCTATGGCTGAATCTCATCCCGGGCCGCCTCGATCAGGCGGCGTTCTTTTTCCACTTCCAAGCGGAGCTGCTCTTCGGTCGGCAGGCAGAGCATGTATTTGGAGGCAAAGATCTGCTTGCGGTCGTTGAGCACGGAATAGCGCGCCACCGTCTCGTTCTTCTCTGTGCACAGGATCAGGCCGACGGTCGGGTTGTCGTCGGGAGCGACGAACAGGCCGTCAAACATCCGCACGTATCCGTCCATCTGGCCGACATCGGCGTGGGTCAGCTCGCCAACCTTGAGGTCGATCAGGAGGTAGAACTTGAGGCGGCAGTGGTAGAAGGCCAGGTCAATGTACCGGTCCTGTTCGTCGATGCGGATGTGCTTTTGGCGGGCGACGAAGGCGAAGCCGTTGCCGAGTTCCAGGAGGAACCGCTGCAGGTGGGTGATGATCGCGCGCTCCAGGTCGGACTCGTGGAATACCGCCGCGTCGGGTAGTCCGAGAAACTCCAGAACATAAGGGTTCTTGAGTTCGCAGGCGGCGGACAAGGGGGAAACAGGCAGGTCGCGCCCCTGGGCGAGCATTTTCTCGGACTTGCGGCTCTTCTGCAGGCGATCATAGTAGTACGACTGGATCTGGCGTTCGAGCGTCCGCTTGTCCCATCCGCCCGCGACGGCCTCGCGCTCATAGAACTCGCGGGCGGCGGGGGCGGACACACGCATCAGGGCGCGGTAGTGCGACCAGGAGAGCTGCGGGGAGAAAGCGGAGGTCGATTCTCTTCCCTTTGGGGAGAGTTTTCCGGTTTTGGCCGATTCTCTTCCCGCCGGGAAGAGAATCCCTTCCCGGTCGGAATACGTCAGATAGAACTGCCTGAAGCTCCACAGCGCCGGCGTGGAAAAGCCCCGCCCGTAGCGCTCGGCCATCCGTCCCGAAAGGTCTTCGATCACCCTCTTGCCGTATTCCGCGCGATCCTCGCCGCCCTGGAGGTCGCGAACGATCTCCCGCCCGATCAGCCAGTAGGCCAGCACCATGTTCGTGTTGACCGCCCGGACGACGTTGCCGCGCGCCTGTTCGAGGATGGCTGCGACGCGGTCGAAGAGGTCGCCTGCAGGCGCCACCGCAGGGGGGCGCACGCCGGCTTCCTTTCCGATGCGGTTGAGTGTGGGCATAGGGCACCCCGGCTGATCAAGGGGAATATCTCTGCGCAAGCGCACGGGCGGGAGCTTCACAAAAGTGGCGTTAATTTAGCACGCCGGCGCGGGGGTGTCGATATAGAAAATAGGGGCGCGGCGGGAGTTGAAGGCGGAGGTTTGTCGCGATAACGCGCCGACGCGGTAACGGGGAGAGAACGCGGCGGGGACGCCGCGTCCACCGGGAAAGGGAGTGGGGCCGGGCCGAAAGGGCCGGCCTTTTGCTTGCTGTTGAAACGGTGCCTGTAGCAGGAGGGGCGGGATGGCTGCGATTTTTTCGGGGAAGGATAATCTCTGGCGCGAGTTTCTGAACCCGCTGCGCGGGCTGACGATGGAGCGGATCGTGCAGCTCGTGGAACAGGGCGAGCGGGGGGCGTTCGCCGATTTGCAGTGGTGTAGCTATCTGGAGGTCTACGGGATTCCGTCGGTGTTCTTTGTGGGGCCGCCGGGGGTGACGCCGGAGAAGGAGGAGGAGTATTTGAGGATCGCCCGCGAGTTGCTCAGCGACGGGCGGGGGTACCTGCCGCACGGGACGGACATAAAGTATGTGAACGGCGGCGGAGCCGGAGGGCGCGCGCCGTTCCGGGATCATCTGGATTACATAGACCGCCAGATCACGCTGCTGGGGACGGGCGGGCTGCTGACGATGCTGACGGAGTCGGGGAGCGGGACGCTGGCGGGATCGGCGCATGCGGAGGCATTCCGGCAGGTGGCCCAGGCCGACGCGGTGCTGGTGGCCGAGGCACTGCGGCGGGACTTTGACGCGCCGCTGCTGGCGGGGGCGTTTCCGGGGTGGCCGGTGGAGGCGGGGTTTGGGATCGAGGTGGAGGCGGGGATGGGAGAGAAAAGCTGAAAGCTGAAAACTGAAAGCTGAAATAATTTCATCCTCGGTCCAGGCTCCTGGGAGCGACTCGAGACGGCACGCGGTGCCACCCGGCTGCCGCCTTTTCTGAAAACTGAAAGCTGAAAACTGAAAACTGAAAAAATTTCATCCCCGGTCCAGGCTCTTGGGAGCGACCCGAGACGCCACACGGTGCCACCCGGCTGCCGCCTTTTCTGAAAACTGAAAGCTGAAAACTGAAAGCTGAAAAAAATTCATCCTCGGTCCAGGCTCCTGGGAGCGACTCGAAACGGCACGCGGTGCCACCCGGCTGCCGCCGGGGCGCTGACGCGGTGACGGAGGGCGGGGGGAATGCCCGCCGATAACGGCGGGCCGCGGTAATGAGAGGGGGCGGGAGCAGTAGCAGTGGCAGTGGGCAGTGGCGGCGGCCGGTGTTGATTGCGGGGGTAGCTTGAGGGCGCGGGGCGCGCTGAATGTGGGGGGCGGGATGGAAGATGGTGGTTTTGTGGTGGCGGCGGATGGGTGGGCGCAGGTGTGCCCACTCGGGGAGTTTTTCCACGCCGGGGCGGGGGTGACGCAGGTCGTCGACGCGGATGCGTGCACGGCCATGGCAGCCGACTTTGCGGCGCGGGCGGCGGAGCCGAACTTCCCCGGCGTGCTGCTGGACTTTGACCATTTCTCCATGGACGCGGGCAAGCCGTCGGAGGCGGCGGGCTGGATCGCGGCGCTGGAGGCGCGCGAGGATGGACTCTGGGCCAAGGTGCGTTGGAGCGACGCGGGGGTGGCCGCCGTGACCGGCGGCCGCTACCGGCTGGTGTCGCCGGTGTTCCCGGAGGCGGCGGCGTGCGAGGACCTGGGCGGCGGCCGGATCCGGCCGCGGCGGCTGGTGAGCGCGGCGCTAACGAATGAGCCGAATATCAAGGGCGGGAAGCCGATCGCGAACCGGGCGCCGGAGGCGGCCGACGCGGGGAGAGTGATCGGTGATCGGTCATCGGTGATCAGTGATCGGTCATCGGTGATCGGTGGGAAGCCCAACACCCAAGGGGTGGAGAACCGGTGGAGTGATGAGGCACGGGCGGCGAGCCTGGCGGTGAGAAGGGCGAAGGCAGAGGCGCGAAAGGAAAGTGGCAGTGGCGGTGACAGTGGCAGTGGCAGGAGAAGTAGCAGTGGCGGCGGTGGGCAGAAGCCGGCGAAGGTGGATGCTGCGGGGTCGGTGAAGGCGCGGTATGGGCGGCTGCTGGCGGACATGGAGAAGGCGGACGGGGATGCGGAAAAATTGCGAGCGGCGGCAAAGCGCTATCTGGACGGCCGCTACAAGGACAGGACGGACTTCACGCTGGCGGACATCGAGGCGGTGCGGGAGTATCTGAAGCGGGACAAGACGCTGACCGACTACCAGCTCCGGGAGGCCGAGGACGCGCTGATCGAGGCGCGGGCCTGGGTGCGCGGCGACAGCCGGGGGATCCTCGACGTGGCCGAGGAGGAGATCGCATCGAAGCTGACCGCGGCGGGGGTGCGCTTTGTCGAGGTCGAGGCGTTGCGCCGCATCATGAACCCGGTGCGGTACTACGCGGAGTACACGGTGGAGGCGAACCCGTCAGGACTGCCGGACTGGATTGACGATTTCGCGGCGAACCAAGAGTTGCGGGAGACGTATCCGTTCCTGCGGGACAACACGAAGATGCAGACGGAGCGAATGGGGCCGACGCGCTATGACAAGGCGATGCAAAAGCTGGGGATGCTCTCGCGCAAGGAGATGGGCAGCATGCTTAAGGAGCGGGTTGAGGCGGTGGCGCGGCATGACGGCGCACTGCCGGTGATCCACAAGACCCAGAAGGGCGTCTATCAGCGTGGGCCGGTGCTGGTGGATGCCGAGAACGTGGCGCACAACTTTCCCGAGATACGCAAGATGCTGGAGGACCCGCACGGACGCATGCTGCGTATGCCGGTGGATACGGAGGCGAAGAACATCCAGGTGAAGACCACGCGGGGCTCCGGTCCGGGGGTGAGCTCGACGGCGGCGGCGTTGTTGCCGCTGGCGATAGACGCGCTGATGCACAACGTGCCAGCGGCGAGGCGGATCGAGGCGCGCAACCGGCTGCGGTATGCGAGCGAAGTTGGGAAGCTGCCGGAGAAGCCGGGGGCGCGGGCATTCATCAGTACCGGAACGCGGCTGCTCTTCGGTGACATCGAGGGCGCGTTGCGGGGGTTCCGGTACAAGGATCCGATCGGAGCGCACACGGGGGAAGAGGAGATGGCCGAAAGGTACGGGCGGGGGAAAGAGGGCAGTAGCAGTAGCAGTGGCAGTAGCAGTAGCAATAGCAGTGGCAGTAGCAGTGGCAGTGGCAGTGGCAGTAGCAGTGGCAGTGGCAGTAGCAGTGGCAGGAAGGGGACGGAGAACCGATGGAGTGATGCGGCGCGGGCGGCGAGTCTGGCGGTAAGAAGGGCGAAGGCGGCGGCGCGGCAACAAAAGGCACACACAGGGCAAGCGGCCGCGGCAAATCAAAACGGGGTGAAGGGCAGGCAGCCCGAACTGACGGGAGGGCGCGGCAACGACCCGCCGGGCGGCGGGATGCCGGAGGGCTTCACGCCGCCGTCCGGGCCGGCGACGCAGGCCCTGGTCGAATGGGTAAATGTGAAGACCGGAGAACGGTGGACGGCCCCGAGCGGCGGATACGCGCCGCCGAGCGCGGACTGGGTTCAGACGCACGGTGGCAGGGGCGCGATGTTGAAAAGGAACGTGAATCAGAGAAGGAGGGTGTGATGGTCATTTTGACTTCGGATTGTGTGGCAGGGGCGCGGCGGTTTCCGTCGGCGCCGGGGGGCGTTGTGGCAG
>VGWG01000150.1 GCA_016873675.1 Lentisphaerota bacterium
GCCGTATGACGGTTTGAGTTTTGCGCCGCTGCTGCGCGGGAAGAAGGGCGAATCGCGCGAATGGATCTTTGTGGGCTGCGATGACAAATGGTATGTTCGCGAAGATAAGTGGAAACTCAATCAGTCCGGTGAGTTGTTCGACATGCAGGACGCCCCGTTCACGGAGCCGCTCGTGCCGGCCGATTCGCAGGATGCGGACGCGCTCGCCGCGCGCAAGCGGCTGCAGGCCGTGCTCGACAAACTCAATCCGGCGGCCGGCGCTCTGCCGCCGCGGAAGTCGCCTGAGGCCGCCGCCAAGGAATGATGGCAACGCCTCAGGTCGGAGCACGGATTTGGGAATCGGTGAACGATTACGGTGGACGATTGCAGAGCAATTTCTCGTAATCCGTAGTCGTCGCCCGTAATCGTCATCCGTAACGAATAATGAATGGAACGAAACCAGATGAAGCGGCGCGAATTTATGAAGGTGGCGGGGTTGGGCGCAGTGGCTTTGGGGCTGCGTCCTGATATGGGTGTTGCGGCGGAGACGGAGAAAGTCAGCCGCCCCAACATCATTCTGTGCATGACGGATGATCAGGGCTGGTCGGATGTGAGTTATAATGAAGCGGGCAGGCTGGTAAATGGCAAGTTCAGGACGACGGAGATCGATAAAATGGCGGCCGCCGGGATGCGCTTCGACCGGTTCTACGCCGCGGCGCCGGTCTGCTCGCCCACGCGCGCAAGCTGCCTCACAGGCCGGCACCCGTTCCGGTACGGGGTCACGCTCTTCGGCAAGCCGTTGGATCTGAGGGAAGGGACGATTGCCCAGGCGCTTCATGCAGCCGGTTACAGGACCGGTCACTTTGGCAAATGGCATCTTAACGGAGTGATGGGCCCGGGACAGCCGATTGCCAAGGACGATCCGCTCAACCCCGGCGCATTCGGCTTCGAGACGTGGTTCTCGGTCTCCAACTACTTCGAGAATGACTGGACGTTCAGCCGCGAAGGGACGCAGGTCGCCATGCGGGGAGACGGCTCCGACGTGATTGTGGCCGAGGCTCTCAAGTGGCTCGACAGCCTCGGAACCAAGGCCGCGGGTCAGCCGTTTTTTGCGGTTATCTGGTTTGGCAGCCCGCACGCGCCGCACAAACCTCTGCCGGAAGATTTACAGGCTGCCGGAGGCGAGGACATGGAATTGGGCGAACTGGCGGGTGTGGACCGGGCCATGGGGACGCTTCGGAAAGGACTGCGAGAGCGCGGCCTCGCCGACAATACCATGCTCTGGTTCAACTCAGACAATGGCAGCCCACGCGATAACAGGCCTCTGAAGGGCGAAAAGGGCGGTTTGTATGAAGGAGGCATTCGCGTGCCGGGCATATGCGAGTGGCCGGCGCGCGTGAAGCCGGGCCGGACCTCCGTGCCGGTGGTCACCAGCGATTTTTATCCGACCCTGCTCGAGGCCGCCGGGGTGGCCATGCCGGCAGACAAGCCGCAACCTCTGGATGGAATCAGTCTGATCCCCCTGCTTGAGGGGAAAATGGCTGAACGGCCGAGTCCGATCGGCTTCATGGACGCGAAGAGCAACGCATTATCCGACAACCGGTACAAACTCCTGGTCGGCGCGAACGGGGCATCGCTTTACGATCTGATTGAAGACCCTGGCGAAAGAAAAACACTGTTCGAAGAAGAGCCGGAGGTTGTCGCCAGGCTGGGAAAACTGTTGGACGAATGGGCTGCATCCGTGCGCAAGAGCCAGGAGGGGGCGGATTACCCGAAGTGAGATCAGGAATCGGCGGACGATTACGGGCGGCTATTACGGTGGACGATTGCAGAGCAATTCCTCGTAATCCGTAATCGTCAACCGACAGGGTCATGGTGAGTTTTTGAAGAAGAATGACCACGGAAGAGAAGAAACGCGACGAGATGGCGTGACTTTTTGAAGAAGGCGGGATTGACCGCCGTCTCCCCTGGTCTGCCGGATAGCATGGGGGGGGTGGGGGTGGGGCAGGTCGATAAAAAGGAATCAACCAATGAACCGAATTTGTACTGCCAAAATCACATGGGCCGTCTGTTGCTTAGCCTGGTGTGGGAGTGTCGTTGCTGACGAGATGAAGAATGCGGCCTTTCATGTCTCGGTTGTTGCCGAGAAGGACGGAGTGCAGGCCAGCCTTGAGGATCTAGCTTCTCGGTGGAAACTCGCTGATGGACCTTACCTTTATCAAGCGATGAGGGTGGATGAGAAAGGGAAGACGAACACGTTGGAGAACGCGACGGTGTCCTCCGGGGACGGCAAGGTCATCATTCGCGGGCAATTGGCCGGGTTGGAGGTCGAGCATACGCTCTTGCTGCCGTCGGACCGTCCGGTGATGGAAGAGCGAATCGTGGTGCGGAACAAGACGGACAAGCTCATTGCGCTTTCAGGATTTGAGACGGGTTTCACACTGTGTGTGGCCGATTCAAAAGGGAAACTGTTGCCGGAATTTTCCAGGGATCATTTGATGGCTGTGCCGTTCCTGCGTCGGGCGAATGACCCCAAGGGGAAACAACACGATTATTCCCTTCAGGAGGTCGTGCTCACACCGGGGTATGTCCCGTCAATGGAACAAATCAAGCGTGTATCATCAATGCCATCACCGCATCGGGCTTCGGAAGGATGGGCATGGGTGCGTGGCGACGATGTGTTCGGGATTTTCAAGTTCAGTCAGCAAAATATGCAGTTCAGCGTTGTGTCGAAGCATCCCGCCGCCGATGGCATGCGGTTGCGGTTCGGCGGCGTGGCGATGATTGGCGGCGAGCCGGCGGACTTAGGCCGTATCGCGCCCGGTCAGAGTGTCGATCTTGGATTAGTTCGTTATCAAATGTTGCGCGGTGGTCACCGGGAAGCCTGCTATGCGTTCCGGGGTATGCTGGATGAAATGGGGTGCCGGTTCCCGAAGGATTTCAACCCACCGGTGCACTGGGAACAGCTCTACGATATGTCGGGAGCGTGGAACAACCGTCCCCGTCGTTTTACGAAGGCGATTCTTGAACGCGAGGCAGCCAAGGGCAAAGCCTACAGTTGCGAGGCACTCTATCTTGATCCGGGATGGGACACCGATTTCGGGACGTTCCTGTGGGGTGAAAAATGGTTGGGACCGCGGAAGCAGTTCATTGACGAGATGCAATCAAAATACGGCCTGAAAGTGTCTTTGCACTGTCCTCTGGCCAGTTGGATGTCGAGCCGGATCACGTGGGGGAAGAACGCCTATAAGAGTTTCCCGGTCGAATCCCGCCGAATCCCGCCGGAAAAGGCCAGTGATCCCAATTTCAGTTTGCTCAGTTTTACCAACTTGCTTGAAGGACCGCTGGTCTGTTTGGGGTCGAAGCAGTATTTGGATGTGGCGGCAGAACGGATGTTGGAGCATTGCGCGGATGGCGTTGTGTATTTGATGTTCGATGGCAACTGGTGGAACGGTGGCTGCATGAATCCCCATCACGGTCATCCAGTGCCCTATCGGATAGAAGACCATATTCGCGCCAATCTCGACCTCGCACAACGCATTCATGCGAAATATCCGAAGGTGTTGATTGAGATGCACGACGCCATTGCCGGCGGCTCGAAAGTTCGTGCCACGCCCATCTACTACAAGTACGGACTGCCCGGCAGTTATGACATGACCTGGGGTTTTGAACTGATGTGGAACCCCATGGACGATATCAAGCAAGGCCGGACGGCGGCCCTTTATTATGCCAACTTGGGGGGCAATGTGCCGATCTACACTCATGTGAGCCTTATCACCGATAACGAACACTGCATGGTGTTGTGGTGGTACGCCTCGACGTGCCGTCATCTGGGGATTGGCGGAACGAACAAAAACCCGGCCATTGTCAAAGCCGGGCAGGAAGCCATGCGCTGGTACCGGGCCAATGACCGGTTCTACAAGCGGGGCGACTTCTACGGCATCAGCGAGGAGATCCATCTGCATGTGTTACCGGGGGAAAGAGCTTTCACGGTGAACGTGTTCAATCTCAGCGATAAAGGAAACACCGTGAGCGGCAGCATTGACCTGAAAACCATGGGGATGGATCCCTCGCTCAAGTACGTCTCGACGGAAGGCGTGGGAACGGTCGAAAACGGGCGCTATCAAGTTTCGATGGAATTGCCGGCATGGGGGACGAAAGTTGGGAAAGTTGAAGCGGCGACGGAATAGGCACGCAAGAAACGGCAAGGAAACTGCGGAGGACAAGGATGTCTTCTTCCCGGACGTTTGTCAGGACTATGCGCTGGAGTTCATCCGGCGGCTGGCAAGATGCCGGAGCGAAAAATGGCTAAGGACACCGCCGCCGAATGATGGTAACGACTCAGGTCAAATGTCAGAAGCGGGAATCGGAGAACGATTGCGGGCGACGATTACGGTGGACGATTGCAGAGCAATTCCTCGTAATCCGTAATTGTCGCCCGTAATCGTCAACCGAAACGAATGATGAATGCATAAAGGCAAAGAATACGATGAAGCGACGCGAATTTATGAAGGTGGCGGGGTTGGGCGCAGTGGCTCTGGGGCTGCGTCCTGATATGGGTGTTGCGGCGGAAGAAGAGAAAGCCGGCAGGCCCAACATCATTCTCATGATGACCGATGACCAGGGCTGGTCGGATGTCAGCTATAACGAAAAGGGGGCACTGGCAAAGGGAGCTTTCAAGACACCGGAGCTTGATGCCATGGCTGCCGCCGGATTGCGCTTCGACCGGTTCTACGCCGCCGCGCCGGTCTGCTCGCCAACGCGCGCAAGCTGCCTGACCGGCCGTCACCCTTACCGTTACGGTGTAACAACCTATAACCTGCCGTTGAAGCTTCAGGAAAAGACGATTGCCCAGGCGCTCAAGGCGGCCGGCTACAAGACCGGTCACTTCGGCAAGTGGCATCTCAACGCAGCCAAAGACCGAAGCAAGCCGATCGCCAAGGACGATCCGCTGAATCCCGGAGTTTTCGGTTTTGAGACGTGGTTTTCCGCCCACAACACGTTCGACCTTGACAGCACCTTCAGCCGTGGCGGAACTGCGGTTGCCACGAAAGGAGATGGATCGGATGTTATCGTGGCGGAGGCGCTTACCTGGATTGACAGCCTTCGATCCAAGGGGGACGGCCAACCGTTCTTTGCGCTCATCTGGTTTTCGGGGCCGCATGTTCCGTACGATCCGCTGCCGGCAGATTTGCAGGCCGCTGGCGGCAATGGCAAGTGGGGCGAACTCGTGGGTGTGGACCGCGCCGTGGGCACGCTGCGGAGCGGACTCCGGCAACGGGGGCTCGCCGACAACACGATGCTCTGGTTTAACTCGGACAACGGCCCCACCAGTGGAAGCAAGCCTTTGAAGGAGCAGAAG
>VGWG01000151.1 GCA_016873675.1 Lentisphaerota bacterium
GCAGGTTCGGCGGAAGGCCCGCGTCGCCCGGGTTCAGCCAATAGGTGTGCCAGCCCGGCTGAGTCGTCACTTCCACCGCCAGCGTGAACAGCGCGCCGGGCGCGATTGTGTCACGCTCGGCAATCAGGGAATCGGATCTCGGGGACAGTGAATCTATGTCTACTGATTCTGTGCTTCCGATCACCCGACACCCTCATCATGCACAGGGGGGAGTGTGTCCAAAGTGTGTCCAAAAATACCCTAAAAACAGGGTATAACAGGGGTTTTTAGGGACAAGAGGGAGAGACGGAAAACAGAGGTCAAAAGGTCAAAATTGGCAAAAATACCAACAAAACAGGGGTTTTTATATGGAGCCAGCAGTCGGGATCGAACCGACGACCTGCTGATTACAAATCAGCTGCTCTACCAACTGAGCTATGCTGGCGTGTGCGGACATAGAGAAACAAAACGCGGCGATTCTGGCAAGTGAAAACCGATTCTACTCGCCGAGTTGTCTGGCAAAAGCCGCGAAACGAACCTCCAGCCCGGCGACTTGCGCGCGCACGGCGGCGAGTTCCTGCTCCACGCGATCGAGGCGGGAGACGGCCGACGCCGTGACCGGCGACGACACGGCATCGCCGCCGCCTCCGGACGGAAGCGTGGCGGCGGCCGGCGGACCGCTCAACAGGTGCGCCCAGCGGGCCTCGCGGCGCCCGGATTCGCGGCCGAGCTTGACAGTCAACGGCCCTTCGGCATGATCGGCCAAACCCTGCAGGGCGGCCTCCACCGCCGTCACGTCTGCAAACACGGCGTGCATCCGCTCGGTCCGGGCGCGCAGCTCGGCGGCGGTCTGCGGACCGCGCAACAGCAATTCCGTCAGCAGCGCCACGGAGGGCTCCGGCACGTGAATCACCTCGGTGAAGGCGTGACGGTATTTGTAGGCCCGGTGCCCCGCCAGCGAGACCTGCCACGCCAGCTTCTTCTCGCGCAACCCATCCAGCGCCAGAACCACGGCCGTCTCGTCGAGCGAGAGGACCGGGTCGCGATTGTTTTTCTGATTGCACGCCGCGATCAGCGCGTTCAGGGTCAGCGGGTAGTATTCCGGCGTCGTGATCTGCTTCTCGATCAGCGAGCCCAGCACCCGCGCCTCGTCGGCGGTGAGCGTCAGTCCGGTCGGCGGGGGCGGTGTCTGAAGCGGCGTATCCGGGGTGTCCATAGTCGCTGTCCCCTGTTCAGCACACCTTCAACAGGCGGTTGTTTTTCTTGCCCGACCGCAGGAGCGTCAGCCGTCCTTCGATCAGCATCGCGGGGGCGAAGACCGCCGCGACATCGCCCACGCGGACGTTGTTGACTGTCAGGCCGCCCTGTTGCATCAGCCGGCGCGCCTCGCCCTTGCTCGCGCACAGCCCCGTCGCGGCGACCACCTCCAGCAGCGGCTTGCCCACCACCGCATCGCGGGGCAGTTCGGACGAGGGGACGTTGGCGAAGACGGCCAGCAGGTCGGAGGCGGTCAGCCCGTCGAACGAGCCGCCGAAGAGCACCGCGCTCGCCCGCTGCGCGACGGCCAGCCCGTGCTCGCCGTGAACCGCGCGGGTGAGCTGCTCGGCGAGGATCCGCTGCGCCTCACGCTTCTCCGGCGCGGCCGCGACCTCGCCTGCGAGACGGCACAATTCGTCCTCGGGCAGAAACGTGAAGATCCGCAGGAAGCGGATGACATCGGCGTCCAGTGTCCGCAGGAAGAACTGGTAGAATTCGTAATACGAGGTGCGGCGGTGGTCGAGGTAGATCGCGTTGCCTTCGCTCTTGCCGAACTTGCGGCCCTGGCTGTCGCACACCAGCGGGAAGATCAGCCCATAGGCGTCGGCGCCCTCGACACGGCGGATCAGCTCCGTTCCTGCGGTGATGTTGCCCCATTGATCGGATCCGCCGATCTGCAGGCGGCAGCCGGTCGCGCGGTAGAGGTGGAGAAAATCGTAGCCTTGGAGGATCTGGTAGCAGAACTCGGTGAATGAGATGCCATCCTGCGATTCCAGACGCCGCTTGACCGACTCCTTGGCCAGCATCTGATTCACGCGGAAGTGGCGGCCCACATCGCGCAACAGCGTAATGAACGTGAAATCCTTGTGCCAGTCATAATTGTTGACCATGCTGGCCGGATTCGGGCCGGTGTCGAACGCGATGAACCGCGACAGATTCTCCTTGATCCCTTCGAGGTTGTGGCGCACCTGCTCATCGGTCAGCAGGTTGCGCTCGGCAGACTTCCCGGAGGGGTCGCCGATCAGCCCCGTCGCGCCACCGACCAGGGCGATCACGCGGTGGCCGGCGCGCTGGAAATGGGTGAGCGCCATGATGGTCACGTAATTGCCCGCCTGGAGGCTGTCGCACGACGGGTCGAAACCGGCATACACGGTCATCGGCTTGTCGAGCGCCGCCGCCAGCTCAGGCGCGGTGATGGCCTCAAACAGCAACCGATCCTTCAGCGTATCCAAGACATTCGGCATGGTCTCACTCCCTTACCGCAGCGTCTTCAACCAGGCGGCCTCGTCAAGCGGGTGCTTCTGCGGAACCACCAGCGAGAGAGTCATCCGCTGCGGGTCAAACACCGTCTCGGCGACCGCCCGGACATCCTCGGACGACGTCGAGCGGACGAGATCAATGAACTCGTCCGGGTCGAGCAACCGGCCGTACTGGGCGAGCGACTCCCCCACCCACGAGAGCTGGCCGCCCGTGCCCTCGAGCCCGAGCCTGAACGAGCCGAGCAGGTAGTCCTTGGTGCGCCGCAACTCGGCCGCGCCGACCGCCTTCTCGCGAACGCGGACGATCTCGCGGGCGATCAAACGGGTCGCGTGATCCGCCCGGGCGCTGTCGAGGCCGGCGGCGATGACCAGCACGCCGGTATCGTCGAACAACTGGTAGGTGGAATGGATCGAATAGGCCAGGCCGTGCCGCTCGCGCACCACCTGAAAGAGGCGCGAGCTCATATTCTCCCCCAGCAGGGTGTTGAGCATCCGCAACGCGACCCGGCGGCGGTCATGGCGGCTGAAGGGGATGCGAAAGCCGATCGCGGCATGCACCTGTTCGATCTCGCGCCGGGTCAGGCGGATCTTCTCCTGCCGGGTCTTTGCGGTCACCGGACGAAACCGCGCGGCGCCGCCGCCGCGCAGCCTGGCCAGGGTGTGCTCAACACGGGCGACGCAGGCATCATGGTCGACACGACCGGCAAACGCCACGATCGTCCGTCCCGGCAGGTAGTGGGTGCGGCGGAAGGCGTCGAGCGCGTCGCGCGTCAGCCCAGCCAGCGAGCGCTCATTGCCCGCCAGCGGCACGCCGATGGGGTGACCCGCCCACACGGCCTCGGCAAGCTGCTCCTGCACCACCGCCTGAGGCTGGTCGCGGTACATCTTCAGCTCCTCCAGGATAACGGCCCGCTCGCGATCCACATCGCCGGGGGCGAGCTTGGCGTGGAGGTACATGTCGGCCAGAACATCAAAGGCCTCGAACTGGTATTCGTGCGGCAGGCGCGCATAGTAGCAGGTGTTTTCCTCCTGCGTGTAGGCGTTCAGGTAGCCACCGCGCCCTTCGATCGCCTGTGAAATCGCCTGGGCGCTTCGTGTCGGCGTTCCCTTGAACAGCAGATGCTCGATAAAATGGCTCGCCCCGGTTGTCTCGCGGCTTTCGTAGCGGCCGCCGACGCGAATCCAGATGCCGACGCCCGCGCTCTCCGCATCGGGTTGCGGCGCAGTCGCAACCATCAATCCGTTGTTCAACCGGGTCAACCGGACGTCTTTCAACATGTTACCTCGTCTCCGCTTGCCGCAGCCAGAAGCTCGGCGAGGGTTGTTTTGCCGTCATAAAGCGCTTTGCCGACAATCGCGCCGTACAGGTTGTCGCGCCCCAGCGCGCGCAGCGCGCGGACATGCTCCGGGGCGCTCACGCCGCCCGAGGCGATGATCCGGCACTGCGGCACGGTGGCGCAGATCTGGTCGAGTTGCGCGAGGTTCGGCCCGCCGAGCATGCCGTCGGTGGCGGTATCGGTGTAGATGAGCGTCGCCACGCCGGCGGCCTCGGCTCGCCGGGCCAGCTCGGTGGCTCTCACGCCGGTGGTCTCTACCCAGCCCCGGACCTGGACGAAGCCGTCGCGCGCGTCGATGCCCACGGCGATGTGTCCGCCATAACGCGCCACCAGCCGTTCCAGCGCGGCGGGGTATTCCCAGGCGCGCGTGCCGAGAATCGCCCGCGAGACGCCAGCCCGCACGAGGGCATCGACGGCCTCGTCGGTGCGCAGCCCGCCGCCGACCTCGACCGCAAGGCGGGAGGTCTGGACGATCTCCCGGATCACGTCGGCATGGGCCGGACGGCCCGAGAAGGCGCCGTCCAGATCGACCACATGGAGGTGCTCCGCCCCCTGCTCACGCCAGCGGCAGGCCATGGCCACGGGGTCGTCGGAATAAACCGTGGCCTCATCCGCGCGCCCCTGACGGAGCCGCACGCACCTGCCGCCCTTCAAATCAATCGCCGGAAGAATGACCATGTCAGAGCGTCCCCTTGCTGGACGGGACGCCCGTCTCGCGCGGATCGGTTTCGACCGCCTGCCGCAGCGCGCGGGCAAAGCCCTTGAAGACCGATTCGCAGACATGGTGCGCATCCTCGCCGTAGCGATGGTTGATGTGCAGGTTCAGGCGCGCCTGCACGCTGACGGCGCGAAAGAACTCCTCCAGTAACTGCACGTCAAAATCGCGAACCTTCTGCTGCTTCATCCCGCTGTTGAACACCAGATAGGGGCGTCCGCCCAGATCCACCGCCACCTCGCTCAACGTCTCGTCCATGGGCACGGCGGCGAATCCATAGCGGCGGATGCCGCTGCGGGTGCCGAGCGCCTCGTCGATGCAGCCGCCCAGGACCAGGCCGATATCCTCGACCGTGTGATGGTAATCGACCTCGGTATCCCCCGTCGCAACCACCTCGATGTCCACCAGCGCGTGGCGCGCAAACAATTCCAGCATGTGGGTGAAGAACCCGATGCCGGTGTCGATCCGAGAAACGCCGGCGCCGTCGAGATTGAGCGAGACCGCAATATCGGTCTCGCGTGTTTTCCGTTTTCGCGTTGACGTCCGAGCCTTCATGCAACCCCCGGGTTGGGATACCAAAATAAAAAGCCATTATTGCCGAAAAAACTACCGATGTCACGCTCCGATTATTGGCTGTTTGTTGCTCATCACACACGATTCAAACACCCTAATCCTCGCCTAAGGCAGGGCAAATGTACGCAACCCGTTAAAAGAGAGAAGAAAAGGCTTGCTGACGGGCTATAGATTTCCTATACTGCATGTCCATGGCTACCCGTCTTCCGTTGATGCA
>VGWG01000152.1 GCA_016873675.1 Lentisphaerota bacterium
GTGCTCGTGCATCCGCAGAGCATCGTCCATTCGCTGGTGGAGTTCGCCGACCGCTCGGTGCTGGCGCAGTTGTCGCCGCCCGACATGCGCTTTGCCATCCAGTACGCGCTCACCTGGCCCGACCGGGCCGCAGCCGGTCTGCCCGAGCTGGATCTGACGGCGCTGGGGGGGCTGACCTTCCAGACCCCGGACGAGCGGCGGTTTCGTTGTCTGGCGCTGGCGCGCCAGGCGGCGCTGCGCGGCGGCACCTGCCCCGCAGTCCTGAACGGCGCCAACGAAGTGGCGGTGGCGGCCTTCTTGGAGGGGCGTATCCCCTTCAGCGACATCGCCGGGACGGTCGACGCGGTTCTGGAACGGCATGACGCCGCCCCCGACGACACGCTGGATGCGGTGCTCGCCGCCGACGCCTGGGCGCGCCGGGAGTCCGCAGAGGTGATTGCGACAATGACCGAACAGTGAAACGGATACACTCATGGACACTTTTTTGACGGTGACGCAAGGCGTCTGGGCGGGGGTGATCGTGGCACTCCTCTTTGGGCTGGCGATCTTCATCCACGAATTCGGCCATTTCTTGTCGGCCAAGCTGCTGGGCTTCCGTGTGGATGCCTTTGCGATCGGGTTTGGCCCGGCGATGTGGAGACGCCGGGTCGGGGAGACCGACTACCGAATCAACGTTATTCCGTTCGGCGGGTACGTGGCGTTGCCGCAGCTCGATCCGTCGGGCATGGAGGCGATACAGGGGGGCGAAGGGTCGGCGTCGGAACAGCTTCCCGATGTGTCGCCGTGGAAGCGGATTGTCGTGTCGGTCGCCGGGCCGGCGGGCAACGTGCTGCTGGCGGTGGTGCTTGCGTGGGTGATCTGGTTGGCGCCGGGATCGGTGACGGGCGTGGTCAGTACCCGGATCGGCACGGTCGATCCGGAAACGCCCGCCTGGGTGGCGGGACTGCGGTCGGGCGATGTGATCGAACGGGTCGGCGGGCAGCGCGTGACGACCTGGAACGACTTTATGGTCGAGTGCCACCTCGTGGGCAATCTGGAGCGCGGCGTCGAGCTGACGGTTCGCGCCGCCGAAGGCGCGGTGCGGAACGTCAGCGTCGCGGTGACCAATCTGACGCCCGATGTCCGTGGGATTGCCGGGGTGTACTGGGACGGCAAATGCCAGATCCAGGAGGTGCTGGCCGACAGCCCCGCGCAGGCGGCGGGGCTGCTCGTCAAGGATGTGGTGACGACCCTGGATGGGAACCCGGTGCACAACAGCTCGGATTTCGTCGCGCGGATGGGTGTCGCCGGGGCGCGGCCGGTGCTTTTGGGGGTGATGCGCCGCGGACGGGAGCTGACGCTCACGGTCACGCCCGCGCTGGACGCGGCGGGCATGAGCCGGATCGGCGTCAGTGTGGATAACGCCGCCGAGGCGGCGATGTGGATGCAATACCGCGCGCCGTGGCGGCAGATCCGCAGCGACGCGATGCAGGTGATCCGCGTCCTGAAGGCGCTGATCGTGCCCAAGGTCAGCGGCGAACGGAAACGGGTGGCGGGCGCGATCGGCGGACCGGTGATCATCATGGCCATGATGTGGCGGGTCGTACAGGAGAGCGTGCTCAGCAGCATGGGCTTCCTGCGCATGATCTGCATCAACCTCGCGATCATCAACCTGCTGCCGCTGCCGGTCCTGGACGGCGGCCATATCGTCTTTTCGCTCTGGGAGATGATCACCCGGCGCAAGCCCCACCCGCGGGTGATCAGCGTGCTGGTCACCGGTTTTGCCGTGCTGCTGATCGGGCTGATGGTGCTGCTGGTGTTCAAGGACGTCCTGCATCTCCGCCGCAATGCGCGGCAGGAGCGCGCGGCGCAGCAGCCCTGAGCCCGCCTCATAGCCCTTCCAGACGCCTCTGAAGGGATGAACGGGGGAAGCCATGACGACAACAAAGGGTCGGCGCCTGCTGTGGCTCGCCGCGCTGTTCGTGTGCGCGACGTTCGTCGGTGCGCGGACTGCGGAAGGCTCTCTGTTTTTCCGCCTCGTCTCGCCGACGAACACGGCGATCACGGCCTTCTCGCTGGACGGAACGATCACGTGGACCAACGCCGCGACGGCAGGGGTGACCTGCAGCGTGCAGCGGGCCGTGACACTCACGGGGCCCGGAAACTGGGTCGATTTCGTCCGGCACGAGGCGACCAACACCGCTGTTTCCCTTCGCGTGTTTGACCCCGCAACGCCTGCGGGCATGGCGTTCATTCCCGCCGGCGTGTTCGAGATGGGTGACGCGCTCGCGGAAGGGGAAACCGATGAAGTGCCGGTCCACACCGTCTATACGGACGCGCTCTACATGGACCAAGCCGAGGTCTCCAAGGCGCTGTGGCTGGAGGTGCGCGATTGGTCCAAGACAAACGATTACGACCTCTATCTCTCGCAAGGAGACGGCAGAGCAGACAACCAGCCGGTTCACACGGTCACCTGGTATGAGGCGGTCGCGTGGTGCAACGCGCGGAGTGAACGGGAGGGCCTCACTCCGTGCTACTACACCTCTGGCGGCGCCGTGTTTCGCGTGACCTTGTCTGCGTCGTATGCCGCGTGCGACTGGTCTGCGAACGGGTATCGGCTGCCGACCGAAGCAGAGTGGGAGCGGGCGGCGCGGGGAGGCCCTGCAGGCATGCGGTTTCCCTGGGGCGAGACGATCAGTCACGATCAGGCGAATTATGTCGCGTCATCATCCATTGACGTTTATGACATCAACGGATATGACGGCTATTTCACAAACGGAATTCCACCCTACACAACACCGATCAGGTGGTTTGCAGCCAGTGGGTATGACGTGCACGACATGATCGGAAATGTCTGGGAGTGGTGCTGGGACTATTACGACGTCTATTCGCCCGACTACGCATCCAATCCGGTCGGCCCGCCATCCAGTTGGGACGGGCGTGTGCTCCGCGGCGGCTCGTGGGAGGACTCGGCCTGGGGTGTCCGGGTCGCACGACGACAGTATTTGAATCCGGAAGAAACCTTCGGCGTCATCGGCTTCCGCACCGTCCGGAGGATTCCGGAGTAGGCGACGCGTGATCCCCGCCAGAATAGAAAAACGGCGAATACGGGCACCTGTCCAGGATCTGCTGAAGGTGCCGGGGCTTGGGCCGGCGCAATTGGTGCAACTGATCCTGCTGGATCATGTTATAGTTGGCGAGTCCGAACGCTACAGCGATTCCGATGCCAGACGACTCGAAGAGTTTAGGGGCGAGTGAAAAGGGAGCAAGAATGAAGAAACGGATCACGATACAGATCGGTGCCTGGCTTCTTGCGGGGCTGGCGCTGGGAATAGGAATAGAGGGATGTGTGACGGGGAGTGTCAAAGAAGCCGCCTACACGGTGGAACGGGCAGACGGGGACTTTGAGGTGCGTCGGTATGCGCCCCAGGTGGTTGCCGAAACGGTCGTCGGCGGGACGCTGGAGGAAGCCGGCAATCAGGCGTTCCGGCCCCTGTTCAATTACATCTCGGGGGCGAATCGATCAAAGGGAAAGATCGCCATGACCGCGCCCGTCGCACAGCAGCGCGAGGGGGAGAAAATAGCCATGACGACACCGGTGGGACAGGAGGCTGTGAGCAACCAGTGGGCCATCACGTTCATGATGCCGGCCCGCTACACGCTGGAAACGTTGCCGGAACCCACGGACGAGAAGGTGCGTCTGCGCGCCGTTCCGGCCCGTCGCATGGCCGCCGTGCAGTACTCGGGCACCTGGAGCGGGCGGCGGTACGAGCGGAACCTCGCCCGGCTGCGGGAGTGGATGAAGGCGCAGGATTTGACCGCTGACGGCGAGCCGGTTTGGGCTAGGTACGACGCGCCTTTTACGCCGTGGTTTTTGCGCCGGAATGAAGTCCTCGTGCCGCTCCCCAGCCGATAAGGCTCTCACAGAAGATTCGCCCGCTGCTTCTGCCGCTCCCCGAGGCGGAGCGGAAGGCTATTGGTTTCTGCGTCAAAGAGCGCCGCGCACAGTACCGGTCGGCGAAGGCCGGGCGCGGACGGGGAGCGGGGTTTTGAGCAAGGCATCTTTACAGACTTAGACTTGCGAAGTGACGGTAGGGAGTATATGCTGCGGGCGTCATGTCGCCGACCCTTTCATGGGCGGAGGAACGCCATTGATGGAGGCGAACCGGGTGGGCTGTGACGTGACCGGGTTTGACATCAATCCCATGGCCTATTGGATCGTGCGTCAGGAAATCGAGCACTTGGATCTGCGTAAGTACCGCGAGGCAGCAGATCGCCTGCGTGCCGATCTGGAAGCGCAGGTCGGCCATCTGTACCGCACAAAGTGCCTCCTCTGCGGCCGGCCCGACGCCCCCGTGAAGTACTTCCTGTGGGTCAAGACCTCCCCATGTCCGGGGTGCGGTACGCATGTGCGGCTCTTTCCGGGGTATTTGGTTGCGGAGAATCGGAGACACCCCAGGAATGTCTTCTTCTGCCCGCACTGCGACCATCATGAAGGAGATGGGGGGCGTTTCCGCTACACTCGATCAACTGCAGGGCGAACTTGCCAAGTACCCGAAATTCCAACCCTGTGTCCGTGAGGAGGTTAGCACCTATGCCGCAGAGAACGATTCTGTCGTCTTTTGAAGCCACTTTCGAAGATATCCAAGCCAACGCGGATGCCTATTTGATGCCGTGTTTGAGAGTCTCGGCTCGAGCTTTCTCGTGCTTCCGCGTGGTCCCGGCTTTATCGACTACGCGACATTCGAGCGTGGTTACGAGGCGTTAAAACTGGCGACCAATGGGTTTGTGCACATCGACGTTGAGCACGTCTTCCCTGCAACGGTGGCGCGCCCGATATCGCTCGTCGTCCTCCGATCCATCCTAGGGTTCACACCGCCAGAGTGGGCTTACGTTACCGCGCAGCGCACCGGTGTCAAGATTGATCAGGGCGTTGTCCGAACACTGGATCGAAGCGTACGACTTGCGCCCGAAAAACCGCTCGTAATGAAGGGCGGGGTCGTCGAGAGGCTGCGAGCCTTGGTTGAGAGCGCCTGCGCCTTGCTCAACGAAGGATTGCCGGATGTCGGGGCCGATCGGATCCATCGGCTCGACAAAGCTGACACAGCTGGTGGGCGAGACGCCATCCGCCGTCTTTCGGCCATGGGTGTGCCCTATGCAATGCTTCTGTATGAGCGGTTTCTTGGGAGACCGTTTGCAGGTCACAGGGACTCGGTTAGTGAGATTGTCGGCGACGTGGTCGAATCCACGTGCTGGGGGACAGGAATATAATGGCAAAACAGGCGGGTCTGTGTCAAAATGCATCATTTCCTGCACCCGAAGAAGGCG
>VGWG01000153.1 GCA_016873675.1 Lentisphaerota bacterium
TTGCGCCCTGCAGCGATGCCTGCGGGATATGGCGGATGCGGGCTGCACCGCCGTGGCGATGGAGGCCTCGTCGCACGCGCTGGCGCAGGGCCGCACCGATGGCACACGCTTTCACGCGGTCGCCTTCACGAACCTCACTCAGGACCACCTCGACTACCACAACGACATGCCAACCTATTTCGCGGCCAAGCGGCGGCTGTTCACCTGTGCTGCAGACGAGCGCCCCGGCGCGTCCGCCGTGTTCAACACCGATGACGCCTACGGGGCGCAACTGGCCCAGGAGGCCGCCGCCGCAGGGCTGACCGTCGTCCCTTATGGGTTGCTCGGCGGCCAGCCCCTGCGCGCCGAAGCCGTGACCGGTACCGCCGACGGAACGGCGTTTGTCCTGTGCACGCCCGTCGGCCGCGTGCCGGTCGCCAGCGGATTGTCGGGTCGCTACAACGTGATGAACATGTTGTGCGCCGCCGGGCTGGCATTGGCGGGAGGGGTGCCGCTGGCCGTTGTGGCGCGCGCGCTGTGCGAGGCGCGCCCGCGGTGGGGCCGGTTGGAACGCGTGCCGACTTCGTTGCCGTGCCGGATTTTTGTTGACTATGCCCATACCGCCGATGCGCTGGCGCACGTGCTCGCCACGCTGCGCGAAGTGACCCCGGGACAATTGATCGTGGTCTTTGGATGCGGGGGCGACCGCGACCGCGATAAGCGTCCGAAGATGGGACTGGCTTGCGCGTCGCATGCGGACCGGCTGGTGATCACCTCCGACAACCCGCGCAGCGAAGATCCGGCCGCGATCATTCGCGACATCGTGGCCGGGCTGCCCATCGGCACGGCCTGTGAGGTGGTCCCCGACCGGTTTGAGGCAATTACGCGGGCGCTGCGCAGCGCGGGTGCCGATGACGTGGTGCTGATCGCCGGCAAGGGGCATGAGGCCGTTCAAATATTTGCGGATCGGACGATTCCGTTCGATGATCGAGACGTGGTTCGAGAAGTTGGACAGCAACTGGCGGAAGCGAGACGGTGAACATGACCAATCAGAACATGCAGACAGAGTGGCCGCTGATACGCGGAGCAGATCTGGCGGTCTGGACGGGTGGCGTCTGGGATGGGGGCGCGACGGATGTGCGGGGTGTGACGCAAAACGGGCGTCACATGATCCCCGGAGGCCTGTACGTCGCCCTGAAGGGCGATCACCATGACGGCCACGCCTATGTGCTCCAGGCGCAAAACGGGGGGGCTGCCGCAGCGCTGGTGCGCCACGACTGGCCTCGCGCCGAAGGTGTATCGCTACCGCTTCTGCGGGTGGCTGAGACGCGCAGCGCGCTCGGTCTGGCGGCGGCGGGACGCCGCCGCGCGCTCCACGCTTTTGTGCTGGGCATCACGGGGAGCGTCGGCAAAACCACCACCAAGGAACTCGCTGCTGCGGTCTTCTCCGGAGCCGGTCCCATACACGCCACGAGCGGCAATCTGAACAACGACATCGGGCTGCCGCTCACCCTTCTCGCCATGCCCGGCGAGGCGCGGGTCGGCGTGATCGAGGCGGGAACCAATCACCCCGGTGAAATCCCCTATCTCTGCCGGATACTGAAGCCGGATGCGGCGATCCTCACGGCTGTCGGGCCGGTGCATCTGGAGCACTTCGGGAGCGAGGCGGCGATCGCCGACGAAAAGGCGGCGCTGATTCGCAGCGTGCCCGAGCGGGGTTTTGCGGTGATTGACGCCGATGGCGCGCATGCCTCGTTTCTCCGGGCGCAGGCGGCCTGTCGGATCATCTCCGTGCGGATGGGTGACGGCGGCGAGGCCGACTATGCCGGCACGTGGGCAGATGCCGACGGCGGCGTGGTGAGGGTGTGCGAGCGGGCGAGCGGGGAGTCGCAAGTCCTGCGCAGCGGCCTGGCCGGCCGGCACAATGCCGTCAACCTGCTTCTGGCTGTGGCCGCCGGTCGCGCAACAGGACTGGCGTGGGAAGCGATCGAACGGGGGCTGGCGCACCTGTCGATGCCGGCGATGCGGTGGCAGCGAACCGAGGTGGATGGTCTGGTAAGCATCAACGATGCCTACAACGCCAATCCCCCCGCCATGCGATGCGCACTGGAGACCTTCGCCCGAATTGGGGCGGCAGCACGCCGGGTGGTGGTGCTGGGCGACATGCGCGAGCTGGGCGCAGCCTCCGAGCACTTTCACCGCGAGCTGGGAGGCTGCGTGGCCGCCGGGCCGTGGGATCTGCTGGTGGCTGTCGGCAAAGACGCGCGCTGGATCGCCGAAGCGGCGGTCGCGTCCGGGTTTCCCGCCGGGGCGGTCCGCCATTTTTCCGACACCGCCGCCGCCGTGCTCGGTATCCGGGATTTGCTCAAGCCCGGCGACACGCTGCTCTTCAAGGCATCACGCGGCATGGAACTCGAGCGGGTCGAGGCGGCGGCGCTCGCCGGGCGATCAGGGTGCGGGACGCATCGCGATTAGAACGCGAAGTTATCGGCCTCATCAGCCTGTCTTTCCGCGTAAATGTTGAAATCGAGCCGGCGCAGGGCTCCCAGCGGCAAGGTGATCTTTCCGAAATTCTCGCTTTGGCCCTTGACCTCGTCCTTTTCGATTCGCTCCAGTTGGAGGGTCAACAGGCCCTTATCGGCAAAAACCATCTGGACATCCTCCTTGTTCTTCCGTGCCCGCGCGGCGTTCTCGGTGGATGTCACGATCTCGACGACCCGCGCGAGCGGGATGTCGAGCGTGGCATAGGAGGTCTCAAATTTCACGGCGTCGCCGGAAATGGACTTGAGATGGCCGGAGACCTTGTCGTTGTTGATGAAGCGCAACAGATCATCCTTGACGACAGTCGAGCCAGTCTCGGCCAACTCGGGAGTCTTGCCATCCCAATCCGAAATCATAATGTTGCTGATCTTCAGATCACCGGAGGTGTTTGAGCGGAACGAGAGGCCATTGCCTTGGCCCGCGAATTCGGCCGTGTCCGTCCATTGGGTCAACAGACGACCGTTGAGCAGCAAGGTGATGGTTTTGGCGCTTTTGCTCACCAGCAGGTTAAACGTCGCACTCCGGCATTTGCCATTACTAAAGTCCGCAAACTCGACTTGCCGTTCGAGGTTCCTCGATCCGGAATTGCGAGAGAGACGCTGCATATAAATGGAGGATCCCGACACTTGGAGCATGTACCCGTTCCGATTTTCTTGAACGTTGTCTGTGTAGATCACACAGGAGAACTGCGGATAGGCGCTGCGCCAAGCCGCATCGAACCGAATGTCGGCGGTGTCGGGCATCTTCTCGATGATGCGGCCGATCGGATATTGTTGCGCGGCATACAGCGCGCCATCCTTGAAACGCCACTGCACCTGAGATCCGCTCGGGTATATCGTCCACTCGGATAGAGCGGTTGGCCCCTCGTAGACCCGTGTTGAAGCCCGGATGTTGGGTGCCATAGACTTGATCATCAGGCGGGCGATGGTGATCTTGCCCGCATACCACGTGTCCAGCACGAGTTTCTCGCCATCCAGCGACACGATGTTGCCGGGTAGCATGTCGCCGTTCGTCAGATAGATCGCGGCCGTGCTGGGGATGCCCGACGTCACCTTGCGCGGGCCCAACGTGGCGCGCATGACGGTGGAGAGGTTGAAGTCGATCGTTTTTTCGGCGCTTCCATGCTTCCACGTCACGCCGCCGGATTCGGGCGCCACGGCGATCAGGGAGCCGTGAAGCTTGTCCTTGTTAAGGAATTCCAGGCTGTCCGCTCCTACCGCACTCCCCGCGCGTATACTGTCGGCGTCTGCGGCCGGCTGAGGCGGCGGGAGGACCGCGCCCGCGAGCGTCACGTCGGCCGACACGGCGCCCGCCATTCCCAGCGCGACACAACCGGCAACCAGCGTTCTTTTTGCATTGTTCATGACCTGTGACTCCTTCTATGGGTGTGATGGTTTAGAAATCAAGCGCATCATTTCAGCAACTCCCGCACGGCGGACTGGATCTCGGGATCGGCATGATTCACCTGATCGCGGAGGAAGGGCGTGGCGGGGGTGCCGATCTCCTTGAGCCGCCGTCTCGCGTCGGCGCGCAGTCTGGCATCGGCGTCGCCCAGTTTGACGATGAGCGCCAGGACCTCGGCGGCTACCGCCTCGGGCACATCTTCCTTTCGGATCACCGTCTGGGGCGGTTCGCGCGCATCCGGCGGGTTCGCCCGGTCGACGGGACGCGGCCGTTCGATCTTCCTGATGTCCTGGACGGTCGCGGCCGTCCACGCGCCCTCCTGCTGGACCAGTCCAAGGGTGAACACCATGTGGTTCTGGATCGAGATGGATAGCGTGGCGGTCTGATTGGTGTCGTTGAAACTCTCGCCGGCAAAGACAAACATCCCGGATTCCCTCGCAAACTCCGAAAGGAAAGAGACGCCCTCTCGGTCTCTGCGGCTCTCGGCCGCGTACACCTTGTCGGCGATCTGGACCAGATGCAGCAGCGGTCCCGACAGGCTTTGCTTGGCCGCCGTGACGTCGGCCTTCTGCAGGGCGGCGAAGAAGGCGTCCATCCGCGCCTTGGGGCCAACCTTTGGACGGAGATCCTTCAACTCGCCGCCGTGCGCGGCGTAAAGCGCCAGGGCTTTCTTTCTCTGGGCGGCATCCTCCGTGGTCTTGAGCAGCGTCGCCGCATCCTGAAGCGCTTCAGCCTTGCTTCCCGCCCGGCCATAGGCCTCCGCGCGGTAGAGCAGGGAGAGTGCTTTCATCTCCGCCACCGTCGGCTCAGCCGTGATGACCGCCGTGAAGTTGGTCACCGCCTGAGCATAGGCCTTGTTTTCCAGATTTTTTAGTCCATCATGGAAATTTGCCGACAGCCCGACGATCACGGCGAGCGCGACATCCACAATATTTGTCATACCGCATCCTTTCAGGTCGTGCGCAGGAGCATGCCCAGATATCCGGTGACCACGATGACACGATTCAACGATGCGGATCGTATCAAACCGACAAAGACTGAGCAATGACAAACAGCTAACCGACGACCGGGGCGCATGGCCGTTCTGATGAGGGTTACTTAATCGTAATCGTAATCATAATCGTAATCGTAATCTTGCTTTGCTCCTGCATGTGATCATAAAATGTCACCCATGAAAACGGTTTTTGCTCATGAGAAGCTGACTGTTTATCAGGAGTCGGTCAGATTTGTCGCTTGGGCAGACGAGATCTTGGAGACCCTGCCCAAGGGACTGGCAGTCCATGGCCAGTTGGACAGGGCTTCGACGTCCATTCCT
>VGWG01000154.1 GCA_016873675.1 Lentisphaerota bacterium
GCGATGATACGCAAGCGATATTTTTTACTGGGTCATCGGCGGGGTGCGATTTTACTTCATTGCCTCGCACCTTGAATTCAGTATTGTGCACATTCCATACGGGCGACGCGCATCCTATGGGCGCGTCGCGCGCACGAAGGCGTCCGCCGAGGCGGTAATGGTCTGGATGGCGACGCTGAAGCTCAAGCGGAAGTATCCGGGGCACCCAAACCCTCTTCCGGGAACCGCCAGAATATTCTGTTCCAGCAGACGCTTCACGAACGCCAGATCGTCGCCGCCCGGCGCCTCGGCGAAGAAATAAAACGCCCCCTGCGGCAGGGCGAACGGAATGCCGGCCGCCCGCAAGACCCGCGCCATCTCGCGGCGGCGCGCGTCGTAAACCGTCACATCGACGTGCTCATCCACCAAGTGCTTCACCAGCGCCTGGCCGATCACCGGCGCGTTGACAAAGCCGAGCGTCCGGTTGGTCATCACCACGGCATCAAGAAGGGTCCTGGCATCCGGCATCGCCGGATTCACCAGCAGATAGCCCACCCGTTCTCCCGCCAGCGCCAGGCTCTTGGAAAAGGAGCCGACGACCACGGTGTCCGGTGTGAGCGGCAGGACCGGCGGCACAACCGCGCCGTCATACGCCAGCGCCCGATACGGTTCGTCGCTGACGAGAAAGATGGGCCGCTCGCGGCCGGCGTTGGCCGTTGTGATCTCATCCGCCAGCGTCTGGAGCGCCTCGCGGGCATAGATGCATCCGGCGGGATTGTTGGGCGAATTGATCAGCACGACCCGCGTGCGGGGTCCGATCGCGGCCGCCAACGCCGGAACATCGAGCTGGAAATCGGGCGGTCGGGACGGAACCGGCCGCAACACGCCGCCGAAATGGCCGCAATAGGCGCCATATTCGACAAAATAAGGGGCCGGCACGATCACCTCGTCGCCCGGATCCAGCACCGCCCGGAAAAACGCGGTCAGCGCGCCCGCCGCGCCGCACGTCACCACGACATCGGCCGCCGTCACCGGCGTGCACTGCTCCTGCGACAGCTTGCGCGCGAGCGCGGCCCGCGTCGCCGGCAGCCCCGCGTTCGGACAGTAACCCAAGCCGAGGGGCTTCACCGCCTGCTCCGCAATCTGCAGCAACACCTCGCGCGCCCGCGCCGGCGCCGGTACGTCGGGGTTGCCGAGGCTGAAATCGAAGACGTTTTCCGCGCCCACCTTCTGCTTCAACTCGATCCCGGCCTCAAACATCCGCCGGATCCACGACGCATTCGCCATCTGCTCCCGCACCGCCTGTGTCACCACTCCGCTCATCCGTCGCTCCCGTGTTCCGTGCCCGAACCCAACCTGCGCCGGGGCGCCCGATCCCGGATCACCCCTCCCCGTCCTCGCTGTCATGCCCGTCATCCAGCATCCGCACCGTCACCGACTTTCGGTTTTTCAATAGCTTGGAGCCTCGGGTGATTTTGCACAGGCTGATGCCCAGTTCATCGGCGATCCTGCGCTGCGGCATGCCGGCGCGGAGCTTTCGGAGCAACAGCCATCGCAGCGCCAGATCCCGCGTCTCGGCGGCAGTCAGAATCTCGTCGAAGAAGCGGCGCATCTCAGCAGCCGATCCGACCCGGGCGAAGACGGAGGCGATCGCCTGCACCGCCTCTTCGCCGACCGATGACTCCTGCTGTGTGGGCATCATCAGGGATCCTCACGCGAGCGCGCGCAGCGCCGCCGCGTAGTCGGGTTCCTGCGCAATGTCGGGCACCTGCTCGGCATACGTGACCGTACCCGCCGGGCTGATCACCAGGACGGCGCGCGAAAACAGTCCGCGCAACGGCCCGGCGGTGACCGTCACACCATACGCCGTCCCAAATTCGGGGTTGCGGAAGGCGGACAAGGGCACGACGTGCTTCAGCCCCTCGGCCGCGCAAAACCGGCCCTGTGCAAAAGGCAGGTCAGCCGAAACGCACAGCACCACCGTGTTGACCTTCGCGCCGACCGCCTCGTTAAATCGGCGGACCGACGCCGCGCACACCGGCGTGTCGATGCTCGGAAAAATGCTCAGCACCACCGTCTTGCCCGCAAAATCGGCCAGCCGCGCGTCGGAAAGATCGCCTTTCACGAGCGCAAAAGCCGGCGCACGGCTGCCGACAGCCGGCAGGGTTCCACTGATTGACACCGGGGTTCCTTTAAACGTGACTGTTGCCATGGGGTCTCCTGTTGTTTGCGTGAGATCATTCGGATGACACGCGGCCAGTATACCAAACGGCGGCAGACAAGGCCAGCAGACGTTGGCGTAAGCAGCCATTCTAATTATGTCCTGAAGGTCCTGAATTCCGCATTTTCCTCATGCCTCAGGCGCGCCCGACCCGAGCATTTCCGGCAGCAATCCCTGCTCGCGGTAGACGTTGAGCTTGCGGATCAGCGTGCGGCGGCTGATGCCCAGTTCGACTGCCGCCTGAGATCGGTTTTGCTGTTTGCCCGCCAGCACAGCCAGAATCCTGTCGCGCTCGACATCGGCCAGCGCCCCGCCGCTGGCTCTCGCGGCCGGGGCGCGCCCCCTGACCGCGTCGCGGATATTGGGCGGCACGTCCCGCACGCCGAGGCGGTCGCTGTGCGCGAGTACCACCATCTTTTCGATCGTGTTACGCAACTCACGGACGTTCCCCGGCCAGGCGTAAACCCCCAGCAGTTCGGCGGCATCGGGCGTCATCCCCGCGATCACACGGCCGTGCTTGCCGGCGTATTCACGGATAAACGCATCGCTCAACAGCGGAATATCGGCGGCCCGCTGGGCCAGCGTGGGCAGGTTGATGTCGACCACGTTCAGTCGAAAGTAGAGATCCTCCCGGAATTTGCCCTGTTTGACCCACTCCTCCAGATTGCGGTTGGTCGCGGCGATCAGCCGGATGTCGACCGCCACCGTCTCCTCGCCACCGACCCGCTCGAACGTGCGGGTCTCGAGCACTCGCAGGAGTTTGACCTGAAGGCTGGCGTCAATTTCCGAGATCTCGTCCAGAAACAGTGTCCCGCCGTCGGCCTGTTCGAAGCGCCCCTTGCGCCGGGCGGTCGCGCCGGTGAACGCGCCGCGCTCGTGCCCGAACAATTCGCTCTCCAGCAGCGTCGGCGATAGCGCCGCGCAATGGACGGCCACGAATGGTCCGCGCGCGCGGCCGCTCAGCCGGTGGACGGCTTGGGCGACCAGCTCCTTGCCGGTGCCGCTGGCGCCGCGAATCAGGACGGTCGCCTGGGTGGGCGCGGCCTGGCGAATGAGGTCAAACACGTGTCGCATCTCGGGCGCCTGCCCGATGATCCGCTCCATTCCGTATTTGTCGTCGAGCCGGCCCTCGAGCTCCTGAACCCGCGCCTTCATCGCGCGCGACTGGAGCGCGCGTTCGAGCACCACCTCCAGATGATCCAGATTGACCGGCTTGGTGAGAAAATCGTAGGCGCCCTGCTTCATCGCCTCGACCGCCGTCTCGATGGAGCCGTAAGCCGAGAGCAGCAAACACACCACGTCGGGATGGCGCGCCTGCACGCGGCGCAGGAGTTCGAGTCCGTCCATCCCCGGCATGCGCAGATCGGCGAGCATCACGTCAACATCACCGCGGGCCAGCTCGTCCATGGCCCGAGGCGCGCTTTCGGCCTGCCGGACGTCGTAAAGCCGCCGCAAAGCCCGCTCCAGCCCGTCGCGTGTGTTCTTGTCGTCATCCACCACCAGAACCAGCGGACGGTGATTCGTCTGTGTTTCCATGGTCCTTTACCCCTTCTCCACCGTCGTGCTGAGCATCCGTATGCGCCGCGCCGCCCGCGGGAGCATAATTCGGAAACAGCTTCCCTCGCCGGGCCGACTGGCCACCTCGATCTGCCCGCCATGCTCCTGCACAATCCGTTGCACGATCATCAGGCCAAGCCCGGTTCCGTTCGCCTTGGTTGTCTGATAAGGCTGGAACAGCCGGCCCATCTGCTCGGGGCCGAAGCCTACACCCGTGTCGAGAAACGCAACCTCCAGCCAGACGTCTGAGGCCTGCATGGCGATCTTGAGGCTTCCGCCGTCGGGCATCGCCTCCAAAGCGTTCTTGATGAGATTGAAGAAAACCTGCTTGATCTGATGCCGGTCGATCTGAACCTTGGGAATCTCGCCGGGAAATTCAACGGCGACCTCGATCCGCCGGTTTTCGATCTCGGTTTTCATGAGGCGCAGGGTCTCCTGAAGCAGATCGGCGACATCGCCAGCCGCGAAGACCGGTTGTTGCGGCCGGACCGCCCTGAGAAACTGCGTGATGATCGTGTCGAGTCGCTCCACCTCGTTGCGCGCCACGTCCACCAGGTCGCCGAGCTCGTCACGCGATTGATCGGGGAGAGCCGCCACCGCGCGAGACAGCAATTGCAGATGGATGTTCAGCGCATTGAGCGGATTACCGATCTCGTGCGCGACGCCGGCGGCGAGCAGCTTGACCGCGTTGGTGCGCTCGCTCTCCAGCGCAGACGCCTCCTCCGCCCGGTCGCGCGTCACGTCGCGCAAGATAATTAAGACCGAAGGGCCCGCCGCCTCGCCGTCGCCGACACCGCCCGGATCGGGCAGGGGCACGGCATAGAGGCTGAGATGCCGGTGCTCGGGATAGGCCACCTCAACCTCCCGCGTCACCATCCGCGACCATTCGTCGGCATCGGTGATCCGCAGCAGGCGGTCCCAATCGAGATCCCGCAGCAACCGCATCACCGAACGGCCGCGCAGTTTGGCGTGCTCAAATCCGAGCATGTGCTCCGTCGCCCGGTTTGCGTAGAGGAGCCGCCCCTGGCTGTCAACCGCCAGCACCCCCTCCTGAATCGACTGAAAAATCGCCTCCAGAAAACCACGCTCGTTCGCCAGCCGCATGAAATGCGCCTGCAGGCTTCCAGAATCGATCCGATCCAGCCGCGAGACCAATTTATCCAGAAATCCACTGGCTTTCACTGTCACACCCCTTTCACAGTGTCAGAATGGCATACATGATAGCGGGTAAGACCGAACGATGCAACGGAAATGTAATCAGTTCCGAATTGTTCTGAATACGGCGCTTGCAGAACCGACGCAGGAGGTTTTGCAAGTGCCTCCTCTAGCCGGCGTGTTCGGGAGGTTCCTGACTCATCCGTTCCAGGGCCCATCGGGCGCGTGCGGCGGTGTTGACTTCAGGGATATGGGTCAAGCGGCGCAACG
>VGWG01000155.1 GCA_016873675.1 Lentisphaerota bacterium
CAGGGCTACTAAATGAAGATTAGACACGATACGCCCCTCAACCCGATCCGGTTCGTGTGTAACTCGTTCATGCGTGGTTACATGCGAAAAATCTGCTCTAAAGAGGGTGCTTGTTTTCTGTCTAATTTTGTCTATTCCTGTCTATTGAGGCACTGGCAACCCCCCGGGTCTGTCAAAGTGGCACGGGCATCTTGCCCATGGAGTTTTGCAAGAGTCTCAGAAAGAAATTTAGATGCGTTTGCCCTGATCCGGCAGATATCGGCATTGACGCCGCGCGCCGCTTTCGCTATCATTCCCGGCCAACTGTCAAGCGGGCAGAAGTGGTTTATCTCGTCGGGCTGGCTGCCCGCAGGCGCCACATCAGAAAAATCGTCCGAATCGCGGACAGAACAACGGAGGAACGAATGGCTATCAAAGTCGGTATCAATGGATTTGGCCGCATCGGCCGCATGGTGTTTCAGGCGCTCTGCGATCAGGGGCTTCTCGGCAAGGGCTGCGGGCAGTTGGACGTGGTGGCGGTGGTGGATATCTCGACCGACGCCGAGTATTTCGCCTATCAAATGAAATTTGACTCGGTGCATGGCAAGTTCAAGCATGCGGTCGCGACAAAGAAGAGCGCGCCCGACAAGGAAGAAGCCGACGTCCTGGTGGTCAACGGCCACGAGGTTCGCTGCGTCATGGCTCAGAAGTCGCCCGCCGATCTGCCGTGGGCCGCGCTCGGCGTGGATTACGTGATTGAGTCAACCGGACTGTTCACCGACAGCGACAAGGCCAAGGGCCATCTGGCCGCCGGCGCCAAGAAGGTGATCCTTTCGGCACCGGGCAAGGGCGATGTCAAGACGATCGTCATGGGCGTCAACCAGGACGAATACGACTCGGCCAAGCACGCGATTGTCTCGAACGCCTCCTGCACCACCAACTGCCTCGCGCCGGTCGTCAAGGTGCTGCTCGACACCGTCGGCATCGAGACCGGCCTGATGACCACGATCCACAGCTACACCGCGACGCAGAAGACCGTTGACGGGCCTTCCAAGAAGGATTGGCGCGGCGGCCGCGCTGCGGCATGCAACATCATTCCCTCGACCACCGGCGCGGCCAAAGCGGTCGGCGAGGTGCTTCCCGCGACCAAGGGCAAGATGACCGGGATGAGCTTCCGCGTTCCCACCCCCAACGTCTCGGTGGTTGACCTGACCTTCCGCAGCGCCAAGGACACCTCGATCGAGGCGATCGACGCCGCGCTCAAGGCCGCTGCGAAGTCGGGCCCGCTCAAGGGACTCCTCGGCTTCACCGACGAGGAACTGGTCTCCACAGACTTCATTCATGACGCCCGCTCCTCGATCTACGACTCGCTCGCCACCCTGCAGAACAATCTCAAGGGCGAGAAGCGCTTTTTCAAGATCGTGAGCTGGTACGACAACGAATGGGGCTACAGCAACCGCGTGGTCGAACTGGTCCGCTTCATGGCGGAAAAAGATAGCGGCAAGGGCTGCTGCTGCTGTGGGTGAGCGATCCCAAGGGGTGAAGAGGGCGGCATGAACAAAAAAACGTTGCGCGATGTCGATGTGGCGGGCAAGCGGGTGCTGATGCGTGTGGATTTCAATGTGCCGATCAAGAACGGCGCCATCAGCGACGATACCCGCATCACGGGGGCGCTGCCTTCGATCAACTACGTGTTGGAAAAGGGCGGCAGCCTGGTGCTGATGAGCCATTTGGGCCGGCCGAAGGGCGCGGGCTACGAGGCTGAGTTCTCACTCAAGCCGGTGGCCGAGCACCTGGCCAAACTCACGGGCCGGTCGGTGGTGTTCGCCGCCGACTGCGCCCGGGCCGACGCCGAGGTTGCTGCGCTGAAGCCCGGCGGCATCGTCATGCTTGAAAACACCCGCTTCTATGACGAGGAGGAGGGGAAGACAAAGAAGGTCGATGGCCAGAGCGACGCGGACTATCAGGCGAAGAAGGCGGCGCTCAAGGACAAGCAGAAAGCGCTGGCGAAGAAGTTGGCGTCCTACGGAGACATCTACTGCAACGACGCTTTCGGCTCCGCCCACCGCGCCCACGCCTCCACGGCTGTGGTGTGCAAGTACATGAAGGATAACGTCGCCGGTTTCCTGATGGAGAAGGAGATTGAATACCTCGGCAATGCGGTCGAGAACCCGACCCGGCCGTTCGTGGCGATCCTCGGCGGCGCGAAGGTGTCGGACAAGCTCGCGGTCGTGCAGAACCTGCTCGAGAAGGTTGATACCCTGATCATCGGCGGTGGCATGGCCTACACCTTTCTCAAGGCGCAGGGCCATGAGATCGGCAAGTCGCTCTGCGAAACTGACCAGATCGACTACGCCCGCGCGATGATCGCGAAGGCCAAGGCCGGCGGTAAGCGGCTGCTGCTGCCCGTGGATAACATCGCCGCCGATGCGTTTTCGGCCGAGGCTGCCACCCGCACGGTGGGCAATGAAATCCCAGCCGGGTGGATGGCGCTGGACATCGGTCCCCAGACGACGACGCAGTATGCCGCCGCCATCGCGGGGGCGAAGACGGTGGTCTGGAACGGCCCGATGGGCTGTTTCGAGATGAAGCCGTTCGCGGCCGGCACGCTCGGAGTCTGCCAGGCGATCGCAGCGAGCCGATCCGTCTCGATCATCGGCGGTGGCGACAGCGTGAGCGCGGTCAACAAGAGCGGACTGGCGGGGAAGATGACTCACATCTCCACCGGCGGCGGCGCATCGCTCGAACTGCTCGAAGGGAAGGAACTTCCCGGCGTGGCGGCGTTGAGCGATCTATGAAGGGCGGGAACATGCGGGTGGCGGTCTATCCGGGCACGTTCGATCCGCTGACGTTGGGTCACTTTGACCTGATCGTCCGATCATCCGCGCTTTTCGACCGGGTGATTGTCGCTGTGGCCGCTGCGTCGAGCAAGACCACGGCGATGTTCTCCACCGCAGAGCGGATGGAGATGATCGCCGAGGATGCGGCGCATGCCGGGCTGTCCAACGTGGAGGTTGACGCCCTCGACACGCTGCTGGTCAATTACTGCAGGCGCCGGCAGGTGCGGGTCGTCATTCGCGGTCTGCGGGCCTATTCGGATTTCGAATACGAATTCCAGATGGCCCTGACCAACCGCAAGCTGGCCCCCGAGATCGAGGCGCTGTTCTTGATGCCCAATGAAGAGCACAGCTATGTGACGGCGAGCACGGTTCGCGAGGTGGCCCGCTACGGCGGCGACACGAGCAGTTTTGTCTCGCCCTCCGTGCAGCGGCACGTCGAGCGCTTCATGAGCGAGCATCCAGAGCAGCGGATCAAGACGGGAGGCGCGATTGCAAACACAGGCGCGTTTGACCGTTGATGTCGCCCGGTTGGCGAAGACCGGAGAGCGCCTGACGGGAGAATTGGATGGTGCCGTCCTCGACTTGGGCGACACCGCCGGGTTGATCGAGCCCGCCGGCGGGATTCGCTACGACCTGAACGTCGAACCGATCGGCAGCGAACTGCTCGTCCGGGGCTCGGCGAGCGTCGCTGTGGCGTTCATCTGCAGCCGCTGCGCCGGGCGATTTGAGACGCAAATCAGAGAATCCGCGTTTGTCGCCTCTTACCCCCTGGAAGAGATGACCGACAGCGTGGACTTGACCGCAGACCTGCGGGAGGCTATGATACTGCTTCTCCCTGGATACCCGGTTTGCCAGGAAGGGTGCTGCGGATTGTGTCCGCGGTGCGGGACGAACCTGAACCAGGCGTCGTGCCGATGCAAATCGGAGGATGCGGACGGTCGCTGGAACGCGCTTGACGTGATCAGCATCAGTCGGGGACGGGCCGGGGGCGCGCAATCTGGCCGGGGCGCCGGATGTGACGTCGGCAAACACAATCATGTGAATGGATCGAAACGGAGTGTAAACAATGGCGGTACCGAAACGGAAGAAATCTAAGATGCGCATCCGGCAGCGCAAGGGGCACTTCAAGGCGGAAGTCGCCGAGGTCGCGAACTGTCCGAACTGCGCCGCGCCGCACCGCTCGCATCGCGTGTGCCCGTCGTGCGGGTTTTACAACGGCCGTCAGGTTCTGACGGTCACGGTTGATTGATCGCCATGCGTATCGCGCTCGATGCCATGGGCGGCGATTTTGCGCCCCGCGAAATTGTTCGGGGGGCCGTGCTGGCCGTCAAGCACCTCAAGGACATTGATTCCGTGATCCTGGTGGGCGACGAGCAGGCGATCCGGAGCGAGCTCCTGGCCTGCGGCGGCGTCGAGAGTGACCGGTTGCGTGTGGTGCATGCTTCGGAAGTGATCGGCATGGACGATGCGCCCGCCACGGCGGTGCGCAGGAAGAAAGACTCTTCCATCAACCGCTGCATCGAAATGGTCAAGGATCGCGAGGCCGAGGCGGCCGTCTCTGCGGGCAACTCGGGGGCGGTATCGGCTGCGGCGATGTTCTGCCTGGGGCGGATCACTGGCGTGGCCAGGCCCGCCATCGCGACGGTGCTGCCGACCCGCGACCGGCCGCTGCTGCTGATCGACGCCGGCGCGAACATGGACTGCGATCCCGCCTGGCTGGCGCAGTTCGCGATCATGGGCAGCGCCTATTCGCGCGCCGTGCTGAAGCAGCCGAATCCCGTGGTGGGGCTGCTGAGCATCGGATCCGAGGACGGCAAGGGCAATGAGATGACGAAACAGGCCTTCAGCTTGATCCAGCGCACGGGAGTCAACTTCAGGGGCAATGTCGAGGGCCACGATTTATTCTTGGGTAAGACGGATGTGGTGGTTTGCGACGGCTTTGTCGGCAACGTGGTGCTCAAGACCACGGAGAGCGTGGCCCACGCCATCGGCTTCTGGATGAAGAAGGAGTTTGTGCGGCATCCCATCCGGATGCTGGGCGCCTTGTTGCTAAAGGGGGCGCTCAGCACGCTCAAGCACCGGATGGATCCTGAGATCTACGGCGGCGCCCCCCTGCTGGGGGTCAACGGCCCGGTCATCATCACGCACGGGTCGTCGACACAGAAGGCGATCTTTCACGCCATCCACGCCGCCGCGGCCGCCGCGCGCAGCGCCATTACCAACGAGATCGACACCCGTATCGCCGCCCTGCCGGCGGACGAGACGCCGCCCGGCTCTTGATCGGCCCTGTAGAAGAACGGGGACCGACCATTTCGCCCCACGATGTCTTTTTGTCCCTTTTCC
>VGWG01000156.1 GCA_016873675.1 Lentisphaerota bacterium
GCGCGTGCCGGGGCGCTTCCAACCAGGTCACGGGCGTCAGGTCGCGTGGTTTCAGTCTATCATCGGCCAGTGCCAACGCCGCAACCAGACACATGAAAGCGGCTAATCGTTTCATGCCAAGTTCCTTTCCGACGGCTGAGATGAAGCGGATCGCACGACGGCCGCGCCTGCCGCTACCGCGAACGTTTCACCCCACACCTCAACCGTTTGTTCGTCCGCGCCGAAATTCGCCACCAGCGCATAGCGGCGGCCATCCAACCCGTCCACCCACACGCCCCGAAGTTCTTTCGGCATCAGCGGCAGGGCACCGCCTTGCACGTCTGCCGTGCACACGGCCGTCACATCCGACAAAACAGCAAACCCGATGTCTGTCAACACCAGGCCGGGACGGCAGCGCATGAGGTCGTGGCCGACATGCATGCAGATTTCATCCACGAAGAGCGACCGATAGCGCCCCGCACGCCGCGCCACAGAACGATCCACGAGCAGACCGTCTCCGCCGTGCAGTGCCACCACCCCCAGCCGATCATCCACATTCAGCCAGGAGCCGGGTATCGCGAGGGTCTCGTCGCGCTCCGGCGGCGAGTGAAGTTCGGTGCGCCCGGACGACGACCACACCGTGCGCCGGTATCCGTTGAACAAATCGTTGGGTATCGCGAGATGCAGATCTTTGTATTCCGCCAGAAATCCTACCCGGTCGGAGGCGGCCACGACGTACTGCAGGCTCAGGCAGGTATGGCCGTCCGGCAACGCCGCGAAGGCGATCCGCGTGACGGCCTGATCCGTGCAAGAGGCGCCTTCATCCACAGAAACGCTCACCCCCTCCATGACGGCCCCGCAGGTGACAAAACCCTCTTCACCCAGGGGCTCGATCTGGCACTGCAGCAACCGGCGATGCGCGTTCGGCTGGCTTCCATCATCCCCGAGGAACCGTATCACGGGGCTCAGGTTTAAAGACCATTCGGCCAGGCTGCTGTCGCCGGGCGGCACGCAAAGGCCCTGCGCCAGACCGTGCGCCCGCCAGGCAAAGGACGCCAGACGATGGGCAGATCGGTGCATGACGGCACCATGCGCGTCTTCCATCCATACGCCTGCCGCAGACGACTCGAATGACACAGAAGCTGGCGCGGGCGCCTGCACCAGCGGCAGATTGTTCAGCAGCATGGCCAGCACACACGCCCGGTCTGATTCCAACCGTGTGTAGTAGTGCGGGTTCTGACGTCGCATGGCCGCCAGTCTGCTCCCATAAAACGTTCCATCCTGGCCGGCCTCGGCTTCGCGCTCCATCAGGGCCAGTTGACGCTCCACGAGCGGCAGCGCATGCGGATCGCGGAAGTGATCGGCGGCCAACAGCAGCGCGGGGATCAGGTACTCCTGACAGTAGGCATAGCGCACGCGGGAGTCGCCCCCGATGCGTGCAAGACGTCCATCGTCAAAAACAAACCGGCGCAGCACCTGCCAGAGCGCGTGCTGATGGTGGTAGAGCGATTCCGGGGGCGTCGCGCCCGCCCGCTTGAGGTCGAAATGCAGCAACGCGGCATGGCTGGCGCAGATCGCCATGTACCCCACGTTCAGGTAGCTGTGATGATCCAGGGCATAGTTCGGAAAGAAATTGGCGCCGGCATGCCACTCGGACACCGGACGTCCTGCGATTATGGACGCGTCGCAGGCGTCGGCCTCAAGCGAGACGCCGTTGATCAGAAAACGGTGAGACTGTTCCATCCAGGCGGAGGCGTGCGTTTCATCGGGGAAGAGACGTGCCACGCGCGCGAGGAAACAACCGGACCAGATGTTGGACTCCGGCCGGTTACGCCCTTCATGCCCCCAGAGTCCGCCGCACACACCCGCATACTGCCCGCGGGCAGGCGTCAACAGCCAGTCGGCCTCGCTGATCAGGACACGGCGCAAGGCCGCTTGATCGGCAGGCGAGAGCACGGCGTTCACGTTTCTCAGACCGTGCATGCCGCGCTCAATGCCAAGCACGCTGATCCATGAGTTTCCCCACGCTTTGCCATCGGTGCCAACCCGCTTCCCGGTTACATGCGTAGCCAAGGCGTAGCGCAAGGACGCAAGGGCGCGTTGTTGCCAGTGTTCCCTTCCGGCCTGCGGCTTTTGGGCGGCCAGTGTCGCCATCGCCGCGGCATAATTCCAGTTTGATTGCACACCCCAGTGTTGATAGCCGGGGCTATAGCATCCCAGGGACGGGTCGTCATCCATACGATACCAGTAAGGCTCGACGGCCTCTGCCCATCGTCCCAACAGACGAAACGCACGACCTTGAATTCCACCCCCTGAAGCCTTCATATCCATGTTCACTTGTCAATTCGCGCCGATGTCGTTTTCAGAGTTGCTCATCAAACCTGGGCCGTGCTTCCTTCGTCAGCATCCGATCGGTCTGTTGCAGTTTTTCCCCCAGAAGTTTGACAACATCAGCATGCGCCTGGGCCACATCGTTTGTCTCGCCGAGATCCGTTTCCAGATCGTACAGCCCCGTAGCCGTTGTCGGTTTCCCACTTGCGCCCGGACGCATATGCAGCTTCCACTTGCCACTGCGAATGGCGGTGGCGACACCGGCGGTATTGTAATATACGAAGTGATCATGTGGCGATTGGGCCTTGCCGCACATGACCGCCCAAATGTCCTTGCCATCAATCTTCCGGTCTGAAGGCGGCGCTGTGCCTGCCAGAGCCGCCAAGGTCGGCAACCAGTCGAACGAGACGGTCATTTCGCTGCAGAGGGTGCCGGTCGGAAGGGTTCCGGGCCAACGCGCGATACACGGCACACGCATTCCACCTTCCCATGTCGTACCTTTAGAGCCACGCAACGGCGGTTGCTGCCCAGGCTTACCATTGTCCGATGTATAAATCACCAGCGTCTTCTCGTCCAAGTTAAGATCTTTCAATCTCTGTAGCACCTGACCCACGCTCCAGTCCACTTCTTCAAGGCAGTCGCCCCGCAAGCCGGCTGCGGACTTCCCGCGAAAGTTCTTTGAGGCATAAAGGGGGGCGTGCGGCGCGCCGTGCGGCAGGTACAGGAAGAATGGCTTGTCCTTGGACTTCGTGATGAACTCAATCGCCTCGATTGTGTAACGCTGCGTCAGTTCGCTGATATTAATCTTGCCCGCTTGCTCAATGATGTTCGTGCCGCGATACAGTTCTCCTTTACCGTGGTTATCGCCGGGCATGCCAAAATAGGAATCAAAACCCTGACGCGTAGGCAGCGTCTCCGGGGTTACGCCCAAATGCCAGACCGCGCCCGCCGCATAATAATCGGTGAACCGCACCCCTTCCGCCGCCATGCGGTCCAAGTTGGGTGTCTTGATGTCGGGTGAGCCATAACACGACAGATCGGAGTAGCCCTGATCGTCGGTCATCATGAAGATAATATTCGGCTTTTCGACGGGTTTTGTTTCTGCAGCCCAGACGCCATTCATCGTCACACCGGCCAACGTCACGCCCCATGCACTCATCAAATCGCGGTGGGTCATTTTCAATTCCTTCTCTGGTTTGCGTTTCTGGTAAGCATGCCTGAAATCAGGGGATATGTCCAGAGCAGAAACACAAAAAACGAACAGCGCATTGACAATGCGGCAAGAACGTGATACTAGAGGCGGAAACAAGGCCGATGAGGTCGGCATGTGCAGGCCGACGCCTCACGGGTGCCCGTATCGGATGTACTGGAGGCGCAGCGAGATGCAGAGATGGATCACCAGAATCTGTATAGGCGGCTCAGTGACTGTGGCGACCTGTGGCGGCCTGTCGGTCGCAGAAGAGGTGCGTATCGTGAATACAACGTCAAAAGACCTTCCTGCGGCCGTGTCCTGGCTGGAAAACGAAGCGCACCGGATCATTCGCGCGTCACGGCGTGAGATGAAGGATGGAACCGCAGCCTTTCCGCCACAGGTGGGGATCGGCTACGAAGCCTTCTGGCTGCGCGATTACGCCTACACGCTGGAAGGCTCGATCGGGTCCTATTCCGATACCGAGCTGATCGAGGCGTGCCGCTGTTTTATCCGGAGTCTGGGGCCGAAGGGCGAGGGCGTGGACTGCGTGAAATACGACGGCACGCCGATCTACAAACCGGGGTACGGCTCCATGGGCAAGAACGCGGTTGCCGATGGCAGCCAGTTTACCGTCTCTGTGGCCTGGCATACCTATCGGCAGACGACGAACACCGCTCTTTTGGATGCGATCCTCGATCCGCTGGTCAAGACCATGGGTGCGGTGCCGCGCAACCCGGAAAACGGCTTGGTGTTCATTGATCCTGCCGTGGCGTGGGACCGCTGTCCCTACGGCTTCACGGATACCGTGCGCAAACAGGGCGATGAGTTGTTCTGCTCGCTGCTCTATGTGCAAGCGTGCCGCCAGTTGGCCGATCTGCTGCTGGAGGGGGGGCGCGAGCCGGAGAGCCGCCAGTGGCGGGACGAGGCGGAGCGTGTGGCGGCGAGCGCCCGGAAGGTCTTTTGGGATGCGGAGGTCGGTTTGTTTCGCGCCGCCACAGTCAAGTGCCGGGAGCACGACATCTGGGGCTCGGCGTTTGCGGTCTTCCTCGGTGTCGCGGATGAGGCGCAGTCACGGGCCATCGCCATTTATTTTAAGACGCATTACAATCAGATTGTACAGCAGGGCCAGATCCGGCATCTGCCGGGCGGCGTGTATTGGGAAAAGGCGGGAGATCGCAACAAGTACCAGAACGGCGCGTATTGGGCTACGCCCACCGGCTGGTTTGTCTACACCTTGGATCTGGTTGATCCCGCGTTGGCCGATCAGACCATTCTGGATCTGGTCAACCACTTTAAGACGTATGGCGCGTGCGAATGGATTTTTGGCGAGACGAGGACGTTGCCGAACTACCTGGCCAGCGCCGCATTGCCTTTGAGCGGCATCCGGGCCCTGTTCGAACGTCGGCGGATCAGCCAACTGCGGCTTTGAAAAATGCAAATGGAAAAGGGGCACTTCACGAGAATCTGTGGGTGTACTCGGGCGGCATAGGCAGGTCGCCGAGCGCGTGAAACAAGGCGATTCTGCGGATTTCCGGGTTGCGGAAGCCCCTCGCCAAATTGGATACGAGTCCCGCG
>VGWG01000157.1 GCA_016873675.1 Lentisphaerota bacterium
CGGCCCGAGGACCAGGGCGCCGGCGACCAGGGGATGATGTTCGGCTACGCCTCCCGCGCGACCCCCGAGCTCATGCCGGCCCCGATCATCCTGTCGCACCGGTTGCTGGAACGGTGTGCCGCCCTGCGCAAATCCGGCGAGATCGCCTACCTGGAACCCGACTCCAAAGCTCAGGTCTCCGTCCTGCACGAGAATGGCAACCCGATCGCGATCACCACCGTGGTCATCTCGCACCAGACCGCCGACGTGCCGCTGAAGCGCATCCAGAAGGACCTCAAGGAGGTCGCGATCGAGGTGCTGCGTCCGACCGGGCTGCTGACCAACACAACCGAATGGTACATCAATCCCACCGGCCGATTCGTCATTGGCGGACCGCAGGGCGATTCCGGCGTCACCGGCCGCAAGATCATCGTGGACACCTATGGCGGCGTCGGGTCGCACGGTGGCGGCGCCTTCTCTGGCAAGGACCCCTCCAAGGTTGACCGTTCGGCAGCCTACTACGCGCGCTATGCGGCAAAGAACATCGTCGCCGCCGGGCTGGCCGAGAAGTGCGAGATTCAGGTGGCTTACGCCATCGGCGTGGCCAAACCCCTCTCGATCAACATCTCGACCTATGGCACGGCGACCGTGGACGAGGCGATCATCGCTCAGGTGTTGGCCGCCGGCGAAATCTTCGATTTCCGCCCGGCCGCGTTGATCCAAGATCTCGGGCTGACGGCGCCCAAGGGCTGGAGTTACCGCCAGACCGCCAGCTACGGCCACTTCGGGCGCAAGCAGTTCCCGTGGGAGCGGACCGACCGCGTGGAGGTCCTCCGCGAGGCGTGCGGGCTCGCCCGCAAAACGAAGAAACGCTAGACCGTGCATCGACCCTCAACCGCACCCCGTGCCTCCGAAAGGTTCCCCCATGCTCGCTTACAAGATCCGAGACATCGCCCTTGCCGACTGGGGCCGCCGCGCCATTGAGATCGCCGAGAAGGAGATGCCCGGTTTGATGACCACGCGCGCCAAATACGGCGCGCACAAGCCCCTCGCCGGGGCGCGCATCATGGGCAGTCTGCACATGACCGTGGAGACCGCCGTCTTGATCGAGACGCTCGCGGCTCTGGGCGCGGATGTTCGCTGGGCCTCCTGCAACATCTTTTCGACCCAGGATCACGCCGCCGCGGCCATCGCCGCGCGGGGCATCCCCGTCTTCGCCTGGAAGGGCGAGACTCTGGAGGAATACTGGTGGTGCACCAAGGCGGCGCTGACGTGGCCCGACGGTGGCGGCCCGGACCTGATCGTGGATGACGGCGGCGACGCCACGCTCTTCCTTCACCGGGGCTACGAGGCGATGACCCGTCCGGAGGTGATCAACGCGCCGACCGCCATCGAAGAGCTCGCCATCATCAACGCGCTGATTAAGCGGGTGCTCCAAGAGGAACCGACTTTTTTCAAGACCGCCGTCAAACGCTGGAAGGGCGTCTCCGAAGAGACCACCACCGGCGTTCACCGGCTCTACCAGATGGAGCAGGCGGGCACGCTCCTCGTCCCGGCAATCAACGTCAATGATTCGGTGACCAAGTCCAAATTTGACAACATTTACGGATGCCGTGAGTCGCTCGTCGACGGCATCAAGCGGGCGATGGATGTGATGATCTCGGGCAAGGTCGCCATGGTGTGCGGCTATGGCGATGTGGGCAAGGGATCGGCCGAATCGCTTCGCGGCCAGCACGCGCAGGTCTGGGTCTCGGAGATCGACCCCATCTGCGCCCTCCAGGCCTGCATGGCGGGGTTGAAGGTCACCACGGTTGAGGAGGCCCTCCCGGCGGCACAGATCTATGTGACCACGACCGGCAACTGCGACATCCTCACCGCCGAGCACATGTCGAAAATGCGCGATCAGGCGATCGTCTGCAACATCGGCCATTTTGACAACGAGATCCAGGTCGCGCGCCTCAAGGCGTGGCCCGGCGTGACCTGCGTCAACATCAAACCCCAGGTCGACAAGTACATTTTCCCCGACGGCCACTGCATCTATCTGCTGGCCGAAGGGCGCCTGGTCAACCTCGGTTGCGCCACCGGCCATCCGTCGTTTGTGATGTCCAGTTCGTTCACCAACCAGACCCTCGCCCAGATCTCCCTGTGGACGGAGAAGCACGCGATTGGCGTCTCGCGGCTGCCGAAGAAGCTCGACGAGGAGGTTGCGCGGATGCACCTCGATCACCTCGGCGCGAAACTCACGACCCTCACGGCGCAGCAGGCCGACTACATCGGCGTCCCGGTTGACGGGCCCTATAAGGCCGAGCATTACCGTTACTGATCCGCATGGCCATGCGTTATGCGTAAAAATCGCCTGTTCTTGTCGCCCCCGTGCGTCGGCCCTGACGAACGCGCGTGTGTGGCGGAGGCGTTCGACAGCAATTACATTGCGCCGTGCGGGCCGCAGGTGGATGCGTTCGAGCGGGCCATGGCGGAGCGGACCGGCATTCCCCATGCGCTGGCGCTGTCCAGCGCCACGGCGGCGCTCCACCTGCTCTACCGCGAACTGGGCGCCGGGCCGGACGGCGCGGTCGTGGCGCCGACGCTGACGTTTGTGGCGAGTGTCGCGCCCGCCGTGCAGATGGGTGCCGAGGCGGTGCTGGTGGATTCGAACGAGGCGACCTGGACGCTCGATCCGGAACGCGCTGACGACGCGCTGCGGACGCTGGCGCGCGAGGGGCGGCGCGTCGCTGCGGTCGTGGCGGTCGATCTGTATGGACAGTGCTGTGACTACGACGCCCTGGACGCGGTCTGCAAGCGCCACGGCGTCCCGCTGATTATTGATGCGGCCGAAGCCCTGGGCGCGACCTATCGCGGACGCGCCGCCGGAGCGGCAGGCGCCGCCGCCGTCTATTCGTTCAATGGCAACAAAATCATCACGACCTCGGGCGGCGGGTTGCTGGCCTCGGCCGATGCCGCCTTGGTCGCGCGCGCGCGCCACCTCTCTCAGCAGGCCCGCGAGGACGAGGCGTGGTACGAGCATCGGACACTGGGGTACAATTACCGGATGAGCAATCTGGTGGCCGCCGTCGGCGTGGGGCAACTCCGCCATCTGGACGACATTGTCGCCAAGCGGCGGACGATTTGCGGGTGGTATCGCGAACGGCTGGCCGATGTGCCGCAGGTCCGGTTCATGCCCGAGGCGGCTTATGGAGCCGCCAGCCGCTGGCTGACCGTGGTTTGTTTTGACGGGGACGCGGAATCGGGGGAGTCGGGACGTCCGGGTGACACCAGCCAGCGAATCCGCCTCGCACTGGAGTCGGAGAACATCGAGGCTCGTCCGGTGTGGAAACCGATGCATCTCCAACCGGTCTTCCGCGGCGCGCGCACCTTTGGCGGCGGCATCGCCGAGCGCCTGTTCAGCCGCGGGCTGTGCCTCCCCTCTGGTACGGCAATGACCGAATCGGATTGCGACGAGGTTTGCGCGGTCATCCGGCGCGCGCTGGGCGCTTAAGGGTCGAGGATCACGATCGTCGGCAGGCCGAGGACGCCCAAGGCGTCAACCATCCCCTGCGCGGGTTCCTCGGTCGGACGCTCGGCCTGCACGCGTATCAGATGGTAGTCTCTCAACCGTTTCGCGACCGCAGGATCGCGGAAGGTCCGCTGTTCCATGACGTGGCAGTTCTTGCACCAGGTCGCCCAGAAGTCGACCATCAGCGGTTTGCCCGCCGCGCGCGCGGCCGCAATCTCACGCGCCCAGGCGACCGGGTCTCCCGCCGTGATCGAGTCGGCCGACGGTCTGGGGCGAAACCCCTGCCAGGCCATCCAGCCATACGTGACCGCCAGTCCCAGCACGAACACGCCCAACACCCGCTTGAGCGTCTCCATCCACCTCCCGGGCTTGGGCAGGCAGGAGAGCCCCATCCCGGCAAACGGCCACGGCAGCGCCATGCCGATGCCCAGCCCCAGCGGCAGCAGCGCGCCCGCCCGCACGCCCTGCGCGACGAGCGATGCGCTCAGGATGAGCACGGCCACCACAACCGGCGCCACGCAGGCCCCGGCCAGCAGCGCCGAGAAGCCGCCCGCGCCTGCGGCTGCGGCCAGCCCGCTGCGGCTGCCCGCTGCCGCCGAACGCTGCAGCCCTGAAAAATCAACCGTCAGCACGTCAAACAGCGCCAGCGCCAGCAGCACGAACACGCCGGCCACGACACCATTAAAGACCGGAGACCCCTGCAGGGCGCCGAAGACGCCCCCGGCCAGAACGGCAATCACGCCCATGACGCCGTAGACAACCGCAATGCCAATGCCGTAGGCCAGACCCAGCCAGAAACCGCGCCGTCCGCCCGATGCCGCACCGATGATCCCCAGATTCACGGGAATCATCGGCAGCACGCAGGGGGTGAGATTCAACAGGAGTCCTCCAATCAGGACGATGACGAAGGTCCAGACGATTCCGTGCCGCCGCAGAAACGCCGCCGGGTCGTGCGCGAATGATCGCAATCCGGATCCGCCGTCCGTCTGGACGCCCTCCAGCGCATCCAGTTCCGCGAGGAACGCCTGTGGCGCCCGATAGCCGATGACCCGTCCCCGTTCACGCAACCCCTCCAGCCAACCGCTTTCGGCCGATACCGACGCTGGTGCAGGCGACGCCACGGCCGCTGCCTCCGTCATGGAAGCGATCTGTCCCCAACCCCACAACGCGATCAACCCCGCAGCCAAGACCAACATCCGTTTCATAAGCAGTCTCCCTATCCACGCAGTCCCATATTTCAAACAATGTCCAGTGTAGTGCGGAAACAGACCTGCGTGCAAGTGGCATTTTGACAGACCCATGCTGATGCGGGCGGTGGGCTTGCCCGTGATTCATGGGCAGGACGCCCATGCCACAATATTTTTTCAAGCGCCGCAACCGGCTGTCCGTCTGCCATCGGAGGGCTCACATTCAGCCACCCCAGAAGCCGCACGAAAAAAATATCCATAATGTCTATTGACATACATCAGTATAAGCGTTATTCTCTTACACATTTCAAAGCGTAAGAGGGCACAGGGATGACGACAGAACAGCTAAACGCGGAGCTTGAAGGCCAGGAA
>VGWG01000158.1 GCA_016873675.1 Lentisphaerota bacterium
GGATCGCAGGCGTGAGATAGCAGCCTGCGAGAGGTGGAACGCGCCCGCGCGCAGTCTGCGAACTCACCGCGCTTGCGCCATATTCGGCATTGTAAAAAAGGGGGTTGACATTTACCCCACCCCCCCCCGCATAATGCATTCCGAACAATGCGTTCGGCTCTTTCATCTTCACGCTCCACGGGTGTGGGGCGGGGGCGGGGAGCGGACGCAGGGAGCGCCCGAGAAGTTGGCACTCTCAAGCTCCTGCGCATGATACGGAAAATCCTCTCCCTCCTGCATCCTGATACCCACGGCATCTGCACCCGTGTGTTGTTTCAATGCGATCAGGACATGCTGAATGGCTTTCTTGAGATCGACGCGTTCATTTAAACGCTGCAAAATCATATGGCACGCTTCGTGGTAGGCTATGACCCGTTTGTGCTTGGTGATGTCGGTATGGACTCCGACAAGTCCCGTGATGCGGCCGGACTGGTCTTTGCTCGCGTACGCGCGTAGAAGGATAGTCAGGACTTTCCGGTCCCTGGCGTACATCTGCACCTCGCCAGTCCACGGGTCTCCGGCCATGATCGTCCGGAACACCTCGTGACCGATGGCAGGGACGACATACAGGGTTTCGGGGGGATTCTCGCCTATGGCGCCGAACAGTTCGTCGAAGGCCTTGTTCTGGTAGTAGTGCTTCCCCTCCGGCGTGGACATGCCCACGGCGTCGGAAGCGTTCTCCACCGATTCTTTGAACAGGCGCAAAGCATCCTCAGCCCGCTTCTGTTGGGTGATGTCCAGGGCGAGCGAGATGACGCCGGTGACCTTGCCCTGGCTATCGTGCTGTATGGAGTTATTCCACTCGCACAGGATTGCTTCACCACGTTTCGTGAGGTTCTCGTTGATTGACCGGCTTGGGAGATTTCCGGCCAGCAACGCGTCCACGATCCCCGCCACGGCCGGAAGCGCGGAAGCGGGGAGCAGGAACGAGAAGAAGTCCTTGCCGAGAACCTCCTCGCGGGTCCAACCGAACACCGTCTCCGCCTGCCGGTTCCAGTCCACAACCCGGCGTTCGGTATCCCACACGGCCATGGCTAACGGCGAACCGTCGTAGATCGCACGATACCACTCTTCGGAAACGCGGACCGCATCTTCAGCCGGAAGATGTTCCGTCTCTCCTCGCGCCTTGATCGCTTGTCTAGCCATTTCCGGTCTCCTCCCTGACAGGCTCTGCCCCAGCGCTGGCATGAGCCGCCACGCCGAAAAGGGTACAGTTAACGGGCGGGCGGGTCAAGAAGAGAAAGCTGAAATGCTGAAAACTGAAAGCTGAAAACTGAGGTTAATCAGAAGGTCCGTTCCTTGTGGCCCCGCTGGTTAGGACCATTTTCCGTACTTCCACGCTTCATCGTACATGGCGATGATGCTTTCAGTAGAAGGGCGCCATGTAGCCGCACTGCAAGGCTTTCATTCGGCACGCTTCCTGGGCTTGGGCTCTCATGCCCGAGTAGTCGAACCAGTCGGCCCGCGGCCATGAGTATCGGTTCAGATCGTCAATCGTCTGTGCGGCGGCCAGGGGGTAGAACGATTGCTCGTCATAGTCAAGTTCCCGCTGAATAAAATCACAACTCTGAGGCTCTTGCAAACACCCAGGATGGGGTTTTGCATGAGCCTTCCCCCCCCGGCAATATTTTTTCTCGAAATTCCTGTTGACAGATCGGTGTCAGAAGGTGTTGAATGGTGTCACAAAAGGTCAATTGGTGGAAACGGAAAGCAAAACCTCCCTGGCGAGCGCCCGCGGTCTATTCGTGGGGCGGTTCGATCATGCCCTCGATCCCAAGCGCCGGATCACGATTCCGGCCACGTGGCGCGAGATCATGGGCCAGGCCGGGACGGTGTACGTGATTCCCGATCCCTATGTGAAATGCCTCAATCTGCTGCCGGTGGCGGAGATGGATGTGCGCTTGGAGAAACTGCGCCAGAAGTCGCTGTTCGATCCGGGTGCGGGAGAGGCGCTTCGAGTGATTGGCGAGAACTCCGAGCAGTTGCAATGGGATGTGCAGGGGCGCATCCGGATCCGCGACAGACTCTTGGCGTTTGCCAGCCTCGAAGACCAGGTGGTGATGATCGGCGCGGTCAACCGGGTTCAATTGTGGTCGCCGCGTCTGCGGCCCGAAGATGCCGAGGTCGATCAGGGACGACTGGCGTTGGCGGTGCAGCAGGTTGCTTTTTAACGGAGGCCGACCGTGCATGTGTCGGTAATGGTAGCCGAGGTGTTGGAATTGTTGGCGGTGCGGCCCGGCGGACGGTACGTCGACGGGACTCTCGGAAGTGGGGGACATGCGGCCGAGATGCTCGCGCGAGCCGGGGCGACCGGTGCTTTGCTTGGGATCGACCGCGATCCCGAGGCGCTGGGGCGGGCGGCGGCGCGGCTTTCGGGTGTGGCGGGCCGCCAGGTGCTGGTTCACGGCGATCATGGCGATCTGGCGCGGCTGGCACGGGAGCATGGCTTTGAGAAGGCCGACGGCATCCTCCTCGATCTGGGGGTGTCGTCCGACCAGATCGACACGCCGGGCCGGGGTTTTAGTTTTCAGGCAGACGGCCCGTTGGACATGCGGATGGATCCGACCGCAGGCGTGACGGCGGCCGATCTGGTCGCGACGCTGGACGTCTCCGGTCTGGCCGGGCTGTTCCGCAGCTTGGGCGAGGAGCCGCAGGCGTTGCGGGTGGCCAAGGCGGTCGTGCGCGCCCGAGACGCGCGGCCGATCGTGACGACAGGACGGCTGGCGGACATCGTCAGCGCGGCGCTCGGCGGACGCCGCGGCAGCGGTAAGCATCCGGCGACACGGGTGTTTCAAGCGCTGCGGATGGCGGTCAACCGCGAATTGGAGGAACTGGATCAGGCACTGGAGGACGGGTTGAGGTTGCTCGCGCCCGACGGTCGGTTCGTTGTGATTACGTTTGAAAGTCTCACGGATCGGCGGGTGAAGCATCGTTTCGTGGCGCATGCGGGCCGGCAGGTGTCGCTGCAGCAGGGTGGCGCGCGCTGGGAGGGAGACCTGCCGGCGGTGGAATTGCTGACCCGTCGTCCGCGGACGGCGGGCGATGACGAGGTGTCCCGCAATCCGCGGGCCCGATCCGCAAACGTGCGGGCGGTGCGCCGGCTGCGGCCGGAAGAAGAGGCGAATTTGTACAGTGGAGATAAACGAACGTTGAAAAAGACAGATACAGGTAATGGGGAGGCGCAGCCATGATGCGCAAAAATCGCAAGCACCGTGTTCACGGGCGGATCGTTTCGGTCCACGCCGTCGGGTTGTCTGTGCTCGTCGTGTTCGTGCTGGTCGGATATCTGGCGATGGACAACCGATGTGGCGCGCGCGGTCAGTTGATCAAGGATCTCGAGCGACGGTATGCGTCACTTGAGGATGAGCGGATTCGCGAGGAGGCGAAATGGAACGCGATGAAGACGCCCGACGCGATGGGCCAGCATCTCCTTCGGCACGGCCTCAGCATGACCTATGCCCGCCCCGATCAAATCATCCGCATGCCCCATTCGGATTCGGCTGTTGCCCTGGTGGCCGAGTATCAGGAGCGTGAACGTTCGGCCCGGGCGTCGCGGCGCACGCCGTAATTTCATGCAAGGGAGGACCCGATGAACCGGGGCGACAAACAGCGGATACTGTTCGCCGTCTTCATGTTGTGCGCGTTTCTGGCGTGGATCACGTTTCGCCTCTGCCAGCTTCATTTGGGAAACTATTCGGGGAAGATCGAATCGCGCAATTTCCAGCAGGAGCTGGTGGCTTTGCGCGGGACGATCTACGATTGCAACGGGACGCAGAATCCGCTGGCCATCAGCCTGCCGGGGCGTCTGGTGTTCATAGATCCCAAAATGGTCAACCCCAGTCACGACAAGCTCGTGATCGCTGAGCAGCTCGCCAAGGCATTAAACCTGAATATTGAAACGATTCTGCGGGATCTCAACCGCACCGACTCGCGCTTCATCCGTCTCGCCGTCAGCACGGACGATGCTGTCTTCAACCTAATCGCCGACAAGAAGACGATGAGCGGCGTCGGCGCACAGCCTCAAACCATCCGGAGCTATCCGCAGGGGCGGCGCATGGCTCACGTCGTCGGCTTCATCAATGCCGAGGCGATCGGCAGTGCGGGGATCGAGCAGAGCCGCCATGCGGACATGATCGGCGCGCCGGGAGTCATATCGGGCGAGGTCAATGCCAATCGTGTTGAAATCTTCGGCCGGCGCACGCAGAACATCCCGCCCGTGCATGGCGCGAGCGTACACTTGACGCTTGACAACAACATCCAATATTTTGTCGAGCGGGGGTTGCGCGAGGCGATGGAGACAAGCGGAGCCGATGCGGCATGGGCCGTGGTGCAACGCGTGGCTACGGGTGAAATACTGGCCATGGTCTCGCTCCCCGACTACGACCCCAACCAGTACAACCGGGAGAACGAACTCGTCAAACGGAACGCCGCGCTCGGCGTCAATTTCGAACCGGGTTCAACCATGAAATCCATGGTTGTCGCGGCGGCTCTGAACGAGCGGATCATTACGCCGGCGACGGTCATCGACGCCGAGACGGGGATCTGGTTCTATGCCGGTAAAATCCTGAATGACCATGTCCGCGGGCTGGTCGATGTCACGACCGTCATCAAGAAGTCGAGCAATATCGGCGCGGCCAAGATCGGGCTCATGCTGGGGAATAAACGCCTGGAGGCCTATCTACGGGGATTCGGATTCGGCCGCAAACTTGGCATCGACCTGCCCGGGGAGGAAAACGGCATACTCGCGCCGTCCAAGAAGTGGTCGATGATCTCACCGACCCGTCTGTCTATCGGACAGGGGGTTGCGGTCACGGCCGTCCAAATGCTGAATGCCTATTGCACCATTGCCAACGGCGGGCATCTGATGCAGCCCTTTGTGGTCAAACAGGTCGTATCGAGCTCGGGCGAGACGTTGTATGAGGGCAAGCCGCGAATGATCGGACGCCCCATCCGCCCCGAGACTGCGGCGACGATGCGTCACCTGTTGACCGGCGTGACCGAACTGG
>VGWG01000159.1 GCA_016873675.1 Lentisphaerota bacterium
TTTGATACCCGCCGTCCGCAAACACTCCCGTTGAGCCGTCGTGGTAGTTCATGTTTGGGGCTACATAGACAAATTTGGCCAGCCAATCCCGCGCACGTTTGATTGCTGGAGTGTCCCTTATAACCGTCCATTGTTGTTGGCATCCAAGCGCGTGCTGCCGGATTCGCAGTTCGAGTCTCTCTTGCGCGCCTGTTCCATGATCTCGTTTCGTTACAACGTGATCGGAAGTCAGCCCACAAGCGAACAGGAGCGGGTTTACAATGCCGTGGCGGAAAAGGTGTCGCGCAATCAAATTGCGGACTCGACGGGAATTGTACGCGCACTGGCGGCAATCTATCCGAGCGACGAAGCCTTTCGCTCGGCCTTCGCGGAAAAAATCTTGCGAACAACACAAACGCGAAACAAGCGCGTGGTTCGCTATATTCTGTGTGAACTGGAGAAGCGGCTGTCGAATGTTGAACTGGATTTTGACAGTGATAGTTTTAACGTGGAACACGTCTTGCCGGAAAATCCCGAAACCGGGTGGGATGCTTTTTCCGAGGATGAACTCGACGCGCTGGTGTTCCGTTTGGGGAACATGACCCTGCTCGCCAGCGGCCCCAATCGGGACATCGGCAATGCGGCATATGTGATCAAACGGCCGGTTTTTACAGGCAGTGGTTTTGAAATTACACGGAAACTGGCCGCGGACAATGCCGATTGGAATCCCGAACGAGTGGCCGCAAGGCAAAATTGGATGGCTACACAGGCGACAACCATTTGGAGAATCGACGCATTGTCATGAGCGTACGGAAAACCAAACTCGAACTCACCTGGATCGGCAAAGAGAACCGGCCGCGCCTGGAGCCGCGCGTCCTGCTGGAAGACCCGGAGAAATCCTACCACGCGGCGCACCGGGTGAAGGATTGGCCGCAAGAGAACGCAAAGACCACAAAAGAATCTCTGCGCTCTTTGCGTTCTTTCGCGGCAAAATCGGATTCCGCCGTCGGCGACCTCTTCGACAACCGCTCTCTTGGGATACGTTCATGACCAAACACCCCAAACTCGAGCTCACCTGGATCGGCAAGGAGAACCGGCCGCGCCTGGAGCCGCGCGTCCTGCTGGAAGACCCGGAGAAATCCTACCACGCGGCGCACCGGGTGAAGGATTGGCCGCAAGAGAACGCAAAGAACACAAAAGATTCTGTGCGCTCTTTGCGTTCTTTCGCGGCAAAATCGGATTCCGCCGTCGGCGACCTCTTCGACAACCGCCTGATCTTCGGCGACAACCTGCTGGCGCTCAAGGCGCTCGAACAGGAGTTCGCGGGGAAGATCAAGTGCATCTATATCGATCCGCCGTATAACACGGGATCGGCCTTTACGCATTATGATGACGGGGTGGAGCACTCGATTTGGCTGTCATTGATGCGGGATCGGCTGGAAATCCTGCGGCGGCTGCTTTCAGAGGATGGTTCGATCTGGGTGAATCTGGATGATAATGAGGGGCACTATTGCAGGGTGCTGATGGATGAGGTGTTCGGCAGGCCGAATTTCCTTGCGGATGTTATATGGGAAAAGGCGGACAGTCCTAGAATGGATGTTAAGTTGTTCTCATCGCGAAGTGATCACATTCTAGTGTTTGCAAAGAACGCAGGAAGCGTCGCAATGAACCGGTTAACCGACGACGAAGTGCCCCAGCATTACAGCAAGACTGACGAAGTCGGTCGCCGTTACTACCTGAAACCGTTGCGGGCAATGGGATCTGACGGGTTTCGGGAAAAGCGGCCCTCCATGTACTATGGGGTGGTTGCGCCCGATGGGGCGACGGTCTTTCCGATGAATCCCGATGGATCTGACAGCCGCTGGCGATGGGGGCAGGATAAACTCGAGAGAGATAAGCATCTGCTTGAGTGGGTGAAGACTAAGTCCGGGTGGAGCCTCTACTTCCGCATCTACCATGAGAACTCTGCGGGCAAGCCGCCCGAGACGATCTGGTTCAACGCTGACGTGGGAAGCAACCGCACATCCAAGGCAGAGATCAAAGGACTCTTTGGCTCAGAGGTGTTTGATACTCCGAAGCCTGAAGGGCTCATCCGCCGGGTCGTTCACATCGCATCAAACCCCGGTGACTGGGTGCTCGATTCCTTCGCCGGTTCAGGAACAACCGGGGCGGTCGCGCACAAGATGGGGCGCCGGTGGATCATGGTGGAGTTGGGCGAGCATTGCCATACGCACATCATCCCGCGCCTGAAGAAGGTCATTGACGGCGAGGACCCGGGCGGGATCAGCAAGGCGGTCAACTGGGACGGCGGCGGCGGGTTCCGGTATTACAAACTCGCGCCTTCCTTGCTGGAGAAGGACAAGTGGGGCAACTGGATCATCAGCAAGGAGTACAACGCCGCCTTGCTGGCCGAGGCGCTCTGCAAACTGGAGGGCTTCCGCTATGAGCCGAGCGAGTCGGTCTACTGGCAACAGGGACGTTCCACTGAGCGGGACTTCCTGTATGTCACCACACAGAACCTGAACGCCTCCCAGTTGGCGCAGTTGAACGACGAGGTCGGCGAGGGGCGCTCGCTTCTTGTCCTCTGTTCGGCCTTCCGCGGCAACCCGGAGAACTGGCCGAACCTGACCGTGAAGAAGATACCGAGGCACGTCATGACCCGCTGCGAATGGGGGCATGACGATTACAGCCTGAACGTCGCCAACCTCCCCAAAGCCCCGCCGAAACCCGGCCAACTGGAGTTGTCCCTTGACTAGCCGCGAAAGAACACAAGAAACACCATGAACAGACACGTCAACTCCATCGCCGGACGCCTGAGCCTGCGCAAACCGCAACGGGACGCCCTGGAAATGCTTGCCCGCATTACCGAAATTGCGCCGCCGGCCAAAAATGCGGACCGCGCCGCCGCCCTATCCTCGATCCGCTCGGAGTACCCCACGGTCAGCGATTTTGAACGCGAATTCCCTTCGGTCTGTTTTGCCCTCGCCACCGGCGTCGGCAAGACCCGCCTCATGGGGGCCTTCATCTCCTACCTCTATCAGGTCCATGGGATCAACGACTTCTTCGTCATGGCCCCGAATTTGACCATCTACAAGAAACTGATCGACGATTTCAGACCGAACACCCCCAAGTACGTCTTCCAGGGCATCGCCGAGTTCGCCACCGAACCCCCGGCCATTATCACGGGTGACGATTATGAGGCCAAGGCCGGCACGCTCTTCGACCAGCTCCTGCGCTGTAAGATTAACATCTTCAACATCTCCAAGATCAACACCGAAGTGCGCGGCGGCAAGTCGCCCCGGATCAAACGCCTCTCCGAGTATATCGGCCAAAGCTATTTCGAGTATCTGGCCAATCTTCCCAACCTCGTCCTGATCATGGACGAGTCCCATCGCTACCGCGCCACCGCCGGCGTTCGCGCGATCAACGAACTCAAACCCGTTCTCGGCCTGGAACTGACCGCCACGCCCTTCGTCGAGAGCCCCAGAGGTCCGGTGCCGTTCAAGAACGTGATTCTCGACTATCCTTTGGGCAGGGCCATGGAGGACGGCTTTGTCAAGGAGCCGGCCGTCGTCACGCGCAAGGACTTCAACCCGGCCGGGATGACGCCCGAGGCCATCGAACGAATGAAGCTGGAGGACGGCATCCGCCTCCACGAGGGGATCAAGGTCGAGCTGGAGACATACGCGCGCGAGACCCGCAACCGCCTGGTGAAACCCTTTCTTCTGATCATCGCGCGGGACACCACCCATGCCAAACAACTCGACACCCTGATCAGGTCCGACGCTTTCTTCGATGGGCGGTATAAGGACAAGGTCATTCAGGTGGACTCCAGCAAGACCGGCGTTGAGGAGGACGAGATGATCGAACGCCTCCTCAGGGTGGAGCACACCGACGAGCCCACCGAGATCGTGATCCACGTGAACATGCTCAAGGAGGGCTGGGACGTCACCAACCTCTACACCATCGTCCCCCTCCGCGCCGCCAACGCCCGCACGCTCATCGAACAGTCCATTGGGCGTGGCCTGCGCCTTCCGTATGGCCAACGCACCGGCGTCACCGCCGTTGACCGGCTCAACATCGTCGCCCACGACCGTTTTCAGGAGATTGTGGACGAAGCCAGGCGCCCCGGATCAGCCATCCAACTGAAACAGGTTATCCTCAATTCCACTGACTTCGTCGCCAAGAGCGTGACCCTTGTCTCCCAGTCGCAACTCGCGAACAGTCTCGGCTTCACCGTCGAGCAACCCACATCCAACACGGTCGTCGCGCCGACCGCCGCGAAACCGGTCTTTGAACATCCCGAGGAGCAAAAGGTCGCGCAGATCGTCTTCAACGAAATCCGCAAACTCGAAAACCAGCCCGCCGCCGTGCCGACCGTTGAGGCGCTGGCCAATCCCGAAATCCAGGCCCGCATCCGCGCGGCCGTGGAATCCCAGTACCGACCGGCGCAGATGGAGATGGATGGCATCGTCAAGCCGCCGGACATTGCCGCGATCGTGGACACCACCACGAAACTCGTCATTCAGAAGACCATCCCCATTCCGCGCATCCTTGTCGTGCCTGCGGGCAAAGTGCGTTCGGGTTTCAAGCGCTTCGACCTCAAGCTGGACGTCATGAGCTTCCCGCCGGTGTCCGACGAACTCTGGGCCAGGCATCTCCGCACCGACCAGGTGGACATCATCGCCATGGGCAAGGCCGGTCCTGACGAGGCCCGCCTGGAAGACTACGTGGTTGGCGGTCTGGTGGACTTCGACGATATCTCCTACGATGCCCATGCCGACCTGTTGTACGATCTCGCCGGCCAGGTTGTCCGCCATCTTCAGTCCTACCTGAAGGACGGGAACGAGGTGCGCAAGGTTCTGCGCTGCTACCAGCGCGTCATCGCCCGTTTTGTCCATGCGCAGATGCAGGAGCACTACTGGGAGGATGCCGCTGCCTACGAGGTGTGCGTCAGCAAGGGCTTCACCGAGCTAAAACCCAGCAGC
>VGWG01000160.1 GCA_016873675.1 Lentisphaerota bacterium
GGAATTCTGAATACTGGCTTCTGAATACGGCGCTTGCAGAACCGACGATGGAGGTTTTGCACGCGCCTCCGCCGATAGATGTCCGGAAAACGGGGCGCCGATCGTCGGGTGCGTCCGTCTACCAGCGTTCAACCTGCGGAATCACTGTGTTGATTTCTAGCGTAGAATGAGGAGGCAAAACTGTGTTCACAAACCGTGGAAAGACTCGAACAGCCTCGCAGATAACTGGAGTGCGTCGCGCCGCCGTCGCGGGGGCCCGTTTCGTGTTCGTTTCTGTTCGTTTCTGTTCGTTTTTTCAGGCCAACGGGGCCCGACCGGTCGGATGCAAGGCGGCCAAGGGACAGGTTTCCTATTCACATCTGCGAAGCGTACCCCGCATAAGATACTGAGTGTCCCTTATGAACCCCGTTGGGCAAGTGGCGTAAGATGACTGAGAAATGTGACAGATGTTGGTTCCTTTTGTTGGTTATGGAGGGCGCGCAGACGGCCGGGGTGGCCGGAAGGGGCGCGCGGATAACAACCACGGAGGACTCAACAATGGCTGACGGGGATGTGACAAGCGGCGGCTGGGACGTGGCCGGAACGGATGCGGAGCTGATCCGCCGATTGCAGGAGGCGCTGGCGGTCGAGCAGGCGAAGAATCAGGTGCTCTTATATTCAACGGTTTAGAGTGGTAGGCCAGGCGGGAGTTGAACCCGCGACCCCAGGATTAGGAATCCTGTGCTCTGTCCAACTGAGCTACTGGCCTGTAACAACCGTGTGTACACAGTATCAAAAGGGGACGGCGGCGGCAAGGCTGTGATTTTGTATGTTGCGTGATCCGCCGGGTATGCTACACTTTCGCCTTTCAAAACCAACCAATCGAGGAGTTTGAACGATGCGCCGTTCGTTGTATCTTGTCACGCTGCTGTGCTCAGGCATTGCTGGGATGGACTGCCGTGCGGATGAAAACGCAGCGCCATCGGCCGAACCCGTAAAACACGAGGAAATGATGAAAGCACCCGTCGCGGGTATTCCGACCGAACCCGGCTTGTACGCCGCCATCACCACCACCCAGGGTGTGATCGTCTGTGCGCTGGAATTCCAGAAAACGCCGATGACCGTGGCCAATTTCGTCGGCCTCGCCGAAGGCACGCTGCCCAATGCGGCCAAGCCCGCGGGGCAGCCCTTTTACGACGGACTGGCCTTCCATCGCGTGATTGCCAATTTCATGATCCAGGGCGGCTGTCCCGAAGGGACCGGTCGGGGCGGCCCGGGCTATCGCTTTGGCGATGAGATCGATGAAACCCTCACGCACAGCGGCGCGGGTATTCTTTCGATGGCCAATGCGGGTCCGGGCACCAACGGGTCGCAGTTCTTCATCACGCACAACAAGACGCCGCATCTGGACGGCAAGCATACTGTGTTTGGCCATGTCGTGTCGGGTCAGAATGTGGTCAATGCGATCCAGCAGGGCGATGTGATCCAGATGGTCCGCATCCACCGCGTCGGCGCCGATGCTCAGGCCTTCGTGGTTGATCAGGCCCGGTTCGACGCGCTGTCGCAGGGGGCGCAGAAGCGTTTCCACGACAGGGTCGCGAAGGCTGCGGCTGCGCAGGTCGCGCTGACCCACCGCTTTGTTCCGGCGGATGCTCCGGTCACGCCCAAGGGTGTGCGCTACACGATCACCCAGGCGGGATCGGGCGAGACTCCCAAGCCCGGTGCCGTCTGCGCGGTTCATTACACCGGCAAGCTGGTCAGCGGCCAGACCTTCGACAGTTCCCTTACTCGCGGCCAGCCCTTCAGTTTCCCAGTCGGCAAGGGGCAGGTCATCCCCGGGTGGGACGAGACGGTCCTGCTGATGAAGAAGGGTGAGAAGCGCACCATCGCCATTCCGCCTGAGCTCGGCTATGGCACCCGCGGCGCGGGCGGGGTCATCCCGCCCAATGCCTGGCTGATCTTCGACGTGGAACTGGTCAGCTTCTAAAATCAGCCGTGAAGCCGGGGCCACACGAGGGACCACACGCTTTTCGTTGGGCACGACAAGCGCCTCAAGTTGTGTGTCTCCGGTGTTGCCCCGGTTTCTATGCCGTCTTCAGCGCCGGACGGGTTTGGGATTGCAGGAAACGAGGCGCTCGGGTTGATCCTGTTCTTGCCTGTGCAGATCGGCGACCATTGCACGAAGGTCAAAACCGAACCGCTGAGCATCGGCGTGTCGAATCCTACGGATTTCATCAACGACTGGATCGTTCGGCATAGCTATTCCTCCATGAGTTCCTCGGGCGTGCAGATCACCGGGCAGGCATAGCCTGCTTGACCGACCAACGCCTCGATCTTCTGACGGTGTGCGGCGTTGGCGAGATGCTTGCAGTTCCACGTCAGATTAACTACTTGATATATAAGTATTTAGAGTGGTAGGCCGCGCGGGAGTCGAACCCGCGACCACATGATTAAAAGTGATTTGCTTATACGCGTTTTACTGGGTTATTTAATTGCTGTTGACAAATTGCTGACAAAACGCCTATACTTGCGCCGTCTGACACGAACAGGCTAACACAAGGAGGCGCACCGTGGGTAAGCATACCGGAAGGCGGGTGGTTCGGACAAGCTATTTCGGCGGAATTGCCGTGCGCGAGATCCGCGACGGATATTATCTGGCCGACTTTATGCGCGATGGCAACCGCACACGAAAGGCGTTCGGTTCGCTTAACGATGCGAAGATTTGGTGTCAGGCCAAGACCGTTGAATTGAAGAACTCGGGCACGTCCGCGCTGACCATCAAGGACGCCTTGCGCGTGGAGGTCGCGGCGGCGGTCAAAAAGCTGGCCGGCCGGGCGACGATCACTGAGGCCGTGGACTTCTGGCTCAGCAAGCACCCGGCCGGCAATCAGGAGCCGTGGGACGCGACGGCGCGGCGCTATCTGGCGGCCATGCGCGAGGGCGGCCGGCGCGACTGCTCCCTCCACGATAAAAATATCAAGTTGAATATCCTGGCGGAGGCGCTGGCGAACGCGCCGACGGTCACGCTGGACAAGGCCGACATCGAGGCGGCCGTCCGGACACTGGCCCCGGCGCGGGGTTGGTCGCCCCGCACGGCCGACATGTATCTCGGGGCCGGATTGACCCTGCTGCGGTTCTTCCGCGGGGAGGGGCGACGGATGCACCGGCAGGACGAGACACCCCCGGCCACCTGGTCGGCGGACCGGATCAGGGCCATGATGCACCAGGCGGAGACCGTGGCTCCCGGCAGCGTGGCGGCGCTGGCGGTGATGACCTTCGCCGGGATCCGGCCGGCCGAGGCGCTGCGGCTGACCTGGGAGTCGGTGGACATCGAGCGCAAGACGATCAGCCTGATGGGCGAGGTGACCAAGACCCGGACGACGCGGCATGTGGACATGGCGCCGAACCTGCTCCAGTGGCTGACCCGCTACAAGGGGGAGGGGCCGCTGGTGCGGTCGGCCGGCGGATTCCGCGGCGACCGGGAGCGGATCATGCAGGCGATCGGGATCGAGGAATGGCCGAACGACGTGCTGCGGCACACCGCCGCGACGATGATGTATGCCAAGAGCGGCAACGTGAACCACGTCTGCCAGCAACTCGGACACGTCGGCGGCGCGAACGTGTTCTTGAAGCATTACCGCGGCCTGGCTCCGAGACCGGCAGAGGTGGAGGCGTTCTGGAAGATCGTCAACAAAGCGTGATCGCCCACCGGCGGCCGAGCTGACGGAGTATGACAGGCGCGCGGCATGAAGCTGGCAGTGGCAGTTGGCAGTGGCGCGAGCGAAGATGGAGCCCCGGCAAACCGCCGGGGTTTCCTTCTATCCCGGGCGCTTCCGGGATCGAAAGCGCATGAATTTCAACGGCAATCCGAGGAATTGGCGCGCCGCATCGAAGCGTTGGAGCATCAGCGCCCATGACCCCGGTCCGGCGTGGTCGGTGATGCCGTGTCAGATGCACGTCTGCAGGGCGGCGGAAAGCAGTCCGCGTGTGATCGCCAGGCGCGCCAGCAGTTGCCGGCGGACCTCGCGGCTGCGCTTTGCGAAGTCGGCCTTGTCATCGAGCAGGCGCAGCGTTTCAGCATGCATCGCGTCAAAATCGCACGTCTCGACGCTGCCGACAGAGCGCAATCCGTACGGGGCGAGGAAGTGATCCACCTTGGAGCCGCGACTGATCCCAATGAATGGCGTGTGTGCGATAGACGCAAAGATCAGCAGGTGCAACCGGCTGCTGACGATCACATCCATCCGGGCTGCAGCGGCGAGGATGTCGGCCGGCTCATACCGCCCGGTCAGCGTCGCGGCCCGCTCCGGGTGGTGCATCGCCCGGCGCAAGTCTTCCATGAGAGCGGCATCGGTCAGCGGATTCATGGGGATGAACAGCACGCGCCTGCTGTCCGCATCCACCAAGCGGTCCAGATAGGCCACCAGGGCTGGCCGGTTCGCAATCTCGCGCTGGGCGGAGACGCACAGGCCGATTTTCGGACCGGGGAAAGCAAGCATCTTGTCTGCTTCCCGGCAAAACACCGGTGACGGGGATGCTTCGAGCAGCAGCGCGGAATCGGCCCCAACATGAACCGGTTCGGAGACACCGCAGGCTTCCACCTGTATCCGGCTTTCCGGATCACGTACGACCACCAGATCCGCCGCGTTCAGCGCTCCGGCAATCCGCAGGCGTGCGCGTGCGACGCGGCGGCGCTCTTCCCAGGCAATCCCCCGGAACAACCCGAGGGATGCGATCATGAGCGCGTCGAGAAGCATGCGTTTCCTGCCGGGCAGGACGCGATATTTGGCGGGGTTCAATTCGTTGTTCATGCCGACCTGCCACACCACGGTCTTCCGTCCGGCGTCCTGCGCGTGACGCAGCATTTCCGTCGGGATTTCCGGATAGTCCGAAAGG
>VGWG01000161.1 GCA_016873675.1 Lentisphaerota bacterium
AATCGAGACGCGACCAGGCACCCGTCGCCGCATTGGGGAAGATGCGTTCCGATGCCACCCATCGGTCGAGGATGCCATCGAATGCGACGACATGACCGTTTTCAAGAAGAACGGCGGCGCTGCCGAGAGCTGATCGGGGCAGGCGACGGCCATTCTGTGCCCAGCGCATTTTGAGGGAGATCCATACGGCTGATGCGGTTGGAGCGTTTGTGGGGGCGAGGGCGGCCTGGGCCGGCGCGAGCGGCTCCTCGGAGGGGTCGCGTTCGAGGAGCAGGTAGCGTTCCCCTTCGGGTGCATCTGCGGCACTGACGATCCGGGCGTGGTCGGTGGCGGACCAGCCGAGTTGGGCGTGAAGCGCGCCGAGCGCGTAACCTCCGGCCGATTCGAAACCGATGAGGAGCGATGGGTGACCGGCGGGTTCGGGATCGGGGATAACGAGCGGCGGCGGTTCGGGCTGTGCGGGTGGATTGGTGGGGTCGCCAGTAGCGGCGAGTTGCGCGGCTTGGTCATCATCGAGGCCGTCGCCATCAGTATCGACGTAGAGCATGGAGAGGGTAACGCGATTGATCCCCTGGGTGGCGTGGATGGCGATAAAGGTGGCGGAGGGGTAAGAGGAGAGCGGCATCCGGTTCGTCAGCCAGGGCGGCAAGGCGGGCGCCAAGGCAATCGGCGGTGTCAGTGCAAAAAAATTGGTATCACACAGCGACGCGGTGAGATCCCCGAGAACGGCATTCGAAGCGGAGACGGCCATCCAGAGATCATTGGAGAACGATGCGCGGTCCAGAGCGATCACGAGGCTATCCTCGGATGTTTCCGCAATCCAGCCCCACGGTTCGTTCGTGCTCCACGCGCCGCCTTCACGAAACGCCCCCAAAACCCACGTAGGCCACACGTAGAAAAGGTCCTGATCAACCGTCAATCGCGGCTCACCCCACGGGAAGATCGCGCGGGAGACCGGCACATCGTCACCGGCATCGTCCCATTCGTCGCGATCCGTGTCGGGGTGAAGCGGGTCCGTGCCAGCGAGATACTCCTCCAGATTGGTGAGTCCATCGTCATCGAGGTCTTCGGCGGCGTCGTTGACGGTTGCATCCAGCCCCAACCACGTCTCGATTGCATCCGGGATGCCGTCCTCATCCAGATCCGTCGCATCCGCATAGACAATACCGATACCGAGCGCGGCTAAGCACAGAAAAAGGAGAAAGAAACGACGAAAGAGCGTTTGACGCGCATGACGGATGGAGCACAGGTTCATGGAGAGACTCCCGGGGGTTGATCGGTGTGAACGAGACGAGCATTTTCTGAAATTATACGGATCGGGATCACGACCTGGTGGTGATCTGGAAGATCGGTTTCCACCACCACGCCGGGCACAACCTGCGAAGCGGTCACCGGCAGCAGGGCCTTGAGCGACAGCCGCCACACGCCATCGGGTGCGCGGTTCATACTCACGCGGCCGGTGACCCCATTGAATTTGACCGCGCGCACGGAGAAGGCGCGCCCGTTGATCGGGTGCAAATCCACGACGCGATCCACCCCGGTGGTGCTCGCTGAATCAGCCAGCACAATTTCTGACGGATACGCCATCACGGCTGGCTCGTCATGCACCATCGGGGCTGATGCCGCGTCACGATTGGCGACCTTGCCGTTGAGCGCCAGGCGGAGAAAAGGGACGGCAGGGTCGTTGGTTTTGACATAGAGCGCGCGAAGCACCGAGCCCGGTTGATGCGTCAGGGTCAGGAGGATCATGACCTCTGTGGTTTCACCCGGAGGCAATGGCGAGCGGGCTATCTGCATTGACGCGCCACAACACGCATGCGCGACCGTGAGTGTCAGCGGCGCATCCCCAACATTCGTGACCGGGAAGCGATGGACGACCGTGGCACCCGGCGTCTGCGTACCGAAATCAAATTCACGGGGCACACAGCGGACGGTCGGCGCCGCGTGCGCGGTGATGACGGCAGCAGACAGGATCGCCACGAAGCGAAGCGCCTCACTCATAACGCCCCTCCCGCTTCTGGGTGACGTTCGGCGAGCTTTCTGCTGGCAGCATGGGCGATCTGAGCCAAAAACGGGTCACGCTCGGCGGAAAGGCTTTCGAGCAATTCGGCATCAGACGCAACGCCCAGGTCGCCGAGGGTCGCGATGGCGGCGGCGCGCAGCGTCTCGGTCCGAGCGGTTTGGGCGAGATCACGCGCGATATCGGCGACGCCGGGCAATTGCCGTTCGCCCGCGATGCGCAGCGCCGTGATCCGCCCCGCTTCCGAAGCACCAGGGTCCAGCGCCAGCGCCGACGCGATTTCGTCGACCTCCGTGTCGGTCACATCGCCCGTTTTGGATCGGGCGATGGCATCGAGGCCCAACAGCGCCGTGCCCGGCCAGGTATGGATATGCAGGCGCGCGGCCCTGCGCAGCGTGTCCAGCGCCACCGCGCGGGCGGCCAGGGATTCGGGGCCCTCTCGAAGCGCGAGTTTTTGATGACAATCGACCAGCATCTGGAGGCAATAATCGCGCCACACCTCGTCATAGGCCGAATCGTCGAACATCGAGGCGAAGTCGTAAGCCAGATCGGACGGAAAAAGCTCCTGACGCAGCAACAGGTCAGCGGCCCCGTTTTTGATGCCGTTAAAGGCCAGCGGCTCGAGCCCGAACGCGCCGTCGAACGGTAGGGCCAGCAGATCCCGCAACGTCTCTATTTGATCCGAATCAAGCTGCGCCGGCAAGGCCCTTAGAATTACTGTTCTTTCACGACGCCGGGCCATGTCAGTCGCGGAGGTTGAAGATGAAGGTTAGGCGGATGCGCGACGTGACGGGGATGTGGCGGCGGGTGGCCGGCGAAAAGCGGGCGCGGCGGATGGCGGTTTCTGCGGCGTGGTCGAGTTCGTTGAATCCGCTCGAAGAGACCACCCGCCAGGCGCCGACGTGTCCGTTGGCCAGAACCGTGGCCTCGATCACGACACGTCCCTCTTCGCCGCGACGGCGGGCACCGACGGGGTAGACGGGCCGAATGGATGCAAGGGCCGAGGCGCGGCCGTCTCCAACGCCCTCACCGGTGGCGGTGCCGTCGCCCGATCCCGGTTGGCCGTCACGGTCTGAGGACGCCCCCCCCTCATCCTCGGTCCATTTGTCGAGATCCGAGAGCCAGGAGGCCTTTGCATCGGCACCGTAAACGGTCTGGCTCACAACGCGCGGTAGCGGCTCCGTTTGTGGGAGAGGCAGGGATGCATCCGCCGTCGTCTCCCTGGTCAGCGTTTCTGAGGGCGGCGGGATGCGCGTTTCGGCCGAGGCTGGCGGCGCCTCGGCACGGGGAACAGCGGGCATTTCCGCTGCGGCGAGGGTACCGCCGGAGGCCGTCGCGATTACGGGTTCGGTGAAGGTGATGTCAACCGTCGCGATGGTCGGCGGGGCGGAATCGGAGCGCAGGAGAGCCGCTCCTGCGAACCAGCCCAGGAGAGCGGCGGCGGCCAGATGGAGCGCCAGCGAGAGGCTCCAGGCGAGGCTGTGGTTCGGCAGGTTCATTTGGATTCGACTTGGAAGGCGACGGTGCCGACGCCGCCGTTCTTGAGCTTGGAGAGAAGTTCAATGCCGGGGCCGATATCGGCCAGCCGGTCTGCGGTGATGAGGACGGGTGTGGCGTTCGCGCGCCACGCTTCGACGGCACCGATCACGGCATCGTCAAGCGAAACGAAGGTGCCGTTGAGCGCGATGCGGTTGTCGGCGGTGATTGTGAGGACGACGCGGTCGCCGTGCTCGGCTGTTCCGGACGCGCGGGGGAGGTCGACGCGGACGCCGCGGTGGACCGACATGGTGAACATCGCATAGACAAAGAAGACGAGGAGGAGAAAGACCACGTCCATCAGCGGGATCATCTCGAGCCGCGAGCCGCGGTCATCAAAACCGGAGTCAAGCGCCATGGGCCTTCCCCCTTTCGCAGGCGATGACGGTGCGGTGGATAAGCTGCTCAAAATCGCGGGTGCGGCGCCGGACGAACGAGGCGCAATAGTTGAAGGGGATCAGAGTACAGATTGAGACGATCAGACCGGCGGCTGTGGTGATCAGCGCTTCGGCGATACCGCCAGTGACGGCGGTGGGGTCCTGGATGCCGCCCGTGCTGAGGAGTTGAAAGGAGCGAATGATTCCGGTGACGGTGCCGAGAATGCCGAGGAGCGGCGCCAGGGTGATGATGGTGTCGAGGATCGTCAGCCCGTGCCGCAGACTGCCGATCTCCCGCTCGGCGGCGGCGGTGAGGGAATCCTGGAGCGCGACATCGCGCTGCCGGAGCCCTTCCGCCAGGATGCGGCACGAGGCGGACGGCGCCCGGGCAACCAGGGTTTCGGCCTCGGCAAAGCGCCCCTCGGCCAGGGCGTCGAATACACGGTCGAGCGTCTTGGCGGCGAGCGCTTCGGCCATCCGTTCATGCCAGAAGTGGAGGATGCGTTCGATCGCCATGGCCACAGCGACCAGGGAGCAGATCAACAGCGGCCACATCACCATGCCCCCGCGCTGGAAGAAGGAGACGGCGGTGCCGAACAGGGAGTCGGGTGCGAAGGTGATGGCGGCGAGGGGGTTCATGGCGGGAGTGTGTGGGTGTGGGAGTGTGTGGGTATGCGGGTTATAGAATCGCTGTTCCTTGAAACGTTGTCCAGTCAAATTCGGTTCACGGAAAAAGGGGGGGGCGGGCCGGGGTCTCCGTCTCCGGTCGGCCGCCCCGGCGCGGCGTCAGAAGGTGTAGGAGGCGGAGAGCTTCCAGGTGCGGCCGTTGGCCGGATAGACGCTGTT
>VGWG01000162.1 GCA_016873675.1 Lentisphaerota bacterium
TCATTGAGAACGCCAACCAAGCGATGCAGCCGACGGCGCTGCCGCGCCCCGGCCTGATCGCCGAGGTTCACCCCTCTTCGCTCTCCCGCATCCCGTCGCTCTCCCGCACCACCCGGCCGAGGCCGACGGTGACGCCGCGTCCACGAGAAACGCGCCATTTCAGCTTTTCAGCTTTTCTCTTGGAGCGCGAGGGTGTCGTAGAAGCGGCGGCGGGCGCATCCCCGTTTCGGTGCTTTCATGGGAGCGCGGGCGTCTCGCCCGCACCGTTGGCCGTTACGCGTACTTCCCAAAGCGGGCGGGACGCCCGCGCTCCCATCAAGAACGCGTCAAGTCAACGAAACGGGGATGCGCCCACGGCGGCCGGTGGGTGTGTTTTTGCGCTTGTTTCCGCAGCCCGTTTGTGATTAAATGCGCTCTCCTTTGAGCACGAACGATCACAAATGAGCGAACCATCCACCAAAGAACTGGCTGTCGGGCGTCACGAGCGGCTCCGTCTGTTGCTGCGCGAGCGCCGGGTGGTCCGCGTGGAGGAATTCGCCGCGACGCTGGAGGTCTCGCCGGCGACGGTCCGGCGCGACCTGGCGGAGATGGAGGCCGACGGCGAGCTCAAGCGGGTGCATGGCGGGGCGGTGGCGGTGGCCGCGTCGCTCGTCGCCGACGAGCCGCTCTTCGAGGACAAGGCGTCGCGCGCCGAACCCCAGAAGCGCCGTATCGCCGCCGCCGCGGCGAAGCTGATTCCGGCGGCGCACACGACCTTGTTTCTGGATGGCGGCTCGACGGTTCTCGCGCTGGCGCATCTCCTCCTCCGCTGCACGCAGCACACGATTGTCACCAATTCGCTCCGTGTCGCCCAGGTGCTTGCTGCGGGGGGGCCGCAGGTGATCCTCACCGGCGGCGCGTTGCGGCGGCTCTCGCAGACGTTTGTCGGCCCGCTCACCCGCCACATCCTCGAGAACATCTCCTGTGACATCGCCTTCATGGGCACGCTGGGGCTCACCCCGGATGACGGCCTGACCACCACCGATCCGGACGAGGCCTATACCAAGGAGCTGGCGATCGCCCGCGCCCGCCGCGTCGTCCTGCTGGCCGACGCCACCAAGGTCGGCGCCGTTTCGACCGTCCGCTTTGCGCCGATCTCGACCCTGCACACGCTGGTCACCGACACCACGCTGCCGCGGTCGACGCTTGCCGCTCTTCGCGACGCCTACCCGGCGTTGCGCATCCTCACCGCCTAGGCTTCTCAACACGTAACCCGAAAGAACAGGACCCCATGAGTAAACCCGCTAACAACTACCTAAGCACGCTAAAGCCGCTCTTCAAGCCCGGCAAGACCGAACTGGGCAAGATCGCCGCCTACCAGTACAAGAAGACCCTGACCGATGAACTGGCCGCGGGCACCCTCACGAAGCAGCAGGCCGTCGATCTGCTGGAGGACATGCTCACCGTCCGCGAGTTCGAGGAGATGATCGTCAAGCTCCGCACCGGCGCCTATCCTTCCTGCGTCGGGTATGACTACCGCGGCCCGACGCACGTCTCGATCGGACAGGAGGCGACGGCCGTGGGCTGCACCTCTGGCATCGCCAGCGACGACTACATCACCTCGACCCATCGCGGCCACGGCGATTCGGTTGCCAAGGGGATGACCGCCATCCGCGGCATGACGGCCGAGCAGCTCAAGGGCCGCGTGCCGGGCTGCGCCTCGACCCGGAAGTCCGACCTGGTCGCCGCCGCCCACGAGGATCATGTCTACCGCGCCATCGCCGAACTGTTCGGCAAGGAGGAGGGCTACTGCAAGGGCCGCGGCGGCGGCATGCACATCGCCGACTTCAAGGCCGGCCACCTCGGCGCTAACGCCATCGTCGGCGGCGGCGTGCCGATCGCGACCGGCTCGGCCATGTCGGCCCGCTACTTCGGCAACGGCAAGATCACCTGCTGTTTCGCCGGCGACGGTGCCTACAACAACGGCGTGGTCATGGAGTCGCTCAACTGGGCCGCCATGGGCCAGTTTACCCTGCCCGAATACGCCGGCGAACGGAGCTACGGCCTGCCGATCTTTTACGCGCTGATCAACAACCACTACGGCATGACCGGCCGCGCCGACGGCGAGGTTGTGGGCATCCGCAACATGGCCCGCCGCGCCGCGGGCTTCGCCGAGAACAACCTGCACGCCGAGATCATCAACGGCATGGATGTGCTGGCGTGCTTCGACGCCGCCCGCCGCGCCGCCGCCCTCTGCCGCGCCGGCAAGGGCCCGGTGCTGATGGAGTTCGACACCTACCGCTACTACGGCCACTCCCTTTCCGACCCCCGTAATGAGTACCGCACCAAGGAGGAGGAGTCGCAGTGGAAGGAGACCGACCCCCTGATCCTCTTCGAGCGGCAGATCCTCGACGCCGGTGTCCTCACGCCGGCCGCCCTCGACGCCCTCAAGGGCACGGTCGCCGACCGCAACGCCCGCGCCGCAGCCCGCGCCGCCCAGTCGGCTGAGCCCGATCCGCGCGACGTGATCCGCTACATGTACACCGACACCTGCGTCGAGACCGTCCCCGCTGAGTTCACACGGGTTGAGGTGCATGGCGCCGCGCCCGAGGTCAAGCGCACCCCCGCCGGTGAACTCACCTACAAGGACGCGATCAAGGAGGCGCTGGTCGAGGAGATGCTCCGCGACAGCCGCGTCGTCCTCTACGGCGAGGACATCGCCGAATACGGCGGCGCCTTCAAGGTGACCAAGGGGCTGATCGACGCCTTCGGCCGTAACCGCGTCTTCAACTCGCCCATCTCCGAGGCGGCGATCTGCGGCACGGCCGTCGGCGCGGCCATGACCGGCCTGCGCCCGGTGGTCGAGCTGATGTACATGGATTTTGCGCTGATGGCCTCGGATCAGATCTCCAACCAGGCTGCCAAGTGGCACTACATGTCGGGCGCGAATGTCGAGGTCCCCCTCGTCTACCGCGCCTCGGTCGGCGGCGGCAAGGGCTACGGCGGACAGCATTCGCAGACGCTCGAATCCATGTTTGCCCACATCCCCGGCCTCTACGTGGTCTATCCCGCGACCCCGGCCGATGCCAAGGGGATGCTCAAGACGGCGATCCGCGACAACAACCCGATTCTGTTCGTCGAGTCCCAGCTCCTCTACAACATGAAGGGTGTCGTCCCCGAGGGCGAGCGGCTGATCCCGCTCGGCGTGGCCGACATCAAGCGCGCCGGCAAGGACGCCACGATCGTCACCTGGGGCCCCGCGCTGCACGACTGCCTCAAGGCCGCCGAGACACTCGCTGCCGAAGGGGTGCAGGCCGAGGTGGTGGACCTGCGCTCGCTCGTCCCGCTCGACATGGAGACGGTGCTCGCCTCGGTCCGCAAGACCGGCCGCTGCGTCGTGGTCTCCCAGGCGGTCAACATCGGCTCGTACACCGGTGAGATCGCCTCGCGGATCATGGCTGAAGCCTTCGACAGCCTCGACGCCCCCGTGCTGCGCGTCGGCGCCAAGGACGGCATCGCGCCGCAGTCGCACGTCCTCGAAAAGGCGTTCCTGCCCAATGCCGACGACATCGTCGCGGCGGTCAAGCAGACGCTGTGAGGGCGGAGACACTGAGCGCGCCATCCATTCTGGTGACCGGCGCGTCGGGGCTGCTGGGACGCGCCATCCTCGCCGCGTTCCGGTCCGACGCCGCCGCCTGGCGGGTGTGCGGCGCCGGCTTCTCGCGGGCGCGGGAGGGTCTGGTCAGACTCGACCTGTGCGACCCCGTAGCGGTGGAGGCGTGCCTCGAATCGCTCCGCCCGCGCGTGGTGATCCACAGCGCCGCCGAGCGCCGGCCCGATGTCAGCGAGCGCGACCCGGAGGCCACGCGCCGCCTGAATGTCGAGGCCACCGCCCGTCTGGCCCGCTGGTGCGCGGCCCACGGCGCCTGGTTGCTGTACCTCTCGACGGACTACGTGTTTGACGGCGCCCGGCCGCCCTACGGCGTGGATGCCCCGACGGGGCCGCTCAACGCCTACGGACGGTCGAAGCTCGCGGGCGAACACGCGGTCCGCAGCGAGACGGCGGATGCCGCCGTGCTGCGCGTCCCCATCCTCTACGGCCCGTGCGAGTCGCTCGCCGAATCGTCGGTCACCGGCATCGTTCCGGCGCTGCTCCGGGCGACGCCCGCCGCACCGGTCCGCCTCGACCATTGGGCCGTGCGCTACCCGACGCACACCGCCGACATCGCCTCCGTCATCTGCCAGATGACCCGCCGCCGCCTGGCTGGCCACCCGCTCGCCGGCGTCTTCCATGCGTCGGGGAACGAGCCGCACACCAAGTACACGCTCGGGCTGCTGATGGCCCGCATCCTCGGGGTCGCCGCCGCAGCCGTGCGGCCCGACGACGCCCCGGCGCCCGGCGCCCCGCGCCCCCAGGACGCCCATCTCGACACCTCCCGCCTCGACGCCCTCGGCATCACCGCCCGCACGCCCCTCGAGCCGGCGCTGCGGGAGATCCTCGCGTAGCACAGGGATGTCGACCGCATCCTCGCCGCCAAGACCGCCGACCCCGCCGCCAACATCGCGGCTCTTGAGGCCGAGCTTGACCGCCTGGTTTACGGGCTCTACGGGCGCGCCTGTACGGAAACGGGGGGCGCGGGATGAGCGGCGTGGGAGAGCGCGGTGTGAACACCACGCACAGGACGGGGGGGGACCTGTGCGCCCCGTT
>VGWG01000163.1 GCA_016873675.1 Lentisphaerota bacterium
AGACCGGCCTCCTCATCAACTTCGGCGCCGAAAGCCTCCAGTTCAAACGCAAGACCCGCACCTACCGCCCCCCCAATCCTGCAAAATCCTGTTAATCCTGTCCAAGAAACCCCCGCCATGCCAATCCGCGTCCTAAAATCCTTCCAAGACGACGCCGTCAAAAGCGGCGTGGACCTCTTCACCACCGCCAAGCGCCTGCTGGATGCCGCCGGCGCCGACGCCGCCGGCCGTGCGAACGCCATCAACCACAACGGCTACCTGCTGATCGAGGCGCCCACCGGTTCCGGTAAAACCCTCATGGCCGGCACCATCGTCGAACGTTTCAGCCACGTGGAGGATGTCGTCTGGTTCTGGTTCGCCCCCTTCAAAGGCGTCGTCGGCCAGACCGCCGCCGTCTTGCGCGAGGAGTTCCACGGCCTGCACTTCCGGGAGCTCGCGGATGATCGTTCCATCAACCAGTCACGACGCGCTGATGTCTTCGTCACCACCTGGCAGGCCGTGGCCACGCGCCTCAAGGACAAACGCAACGTCCGCAAGGAGTCGGACAACAACCCGTCCATGGATACCCTCATCGAAGCCCTTCGCGACCAGGGGCTTCGCATTGGCGTCGTGGTGGACGAGGCCCACCACGGCTTCGGCCAGAAGACCCTCGCCGCGCAGTTCTTCAAAGAAGTTCTCCGGCCCGAGTACACCATTCTTATCACCGCCACGCCGGACGATGCCGATGTCACCGCCTTCGAGGATGCCATGGGCATTGCCGAACTTCAGCGCATCCGCGTCAGCCGCGCGGATGCCGTCAAGTCGGGCCTGATCAAGTCCGGCGTCAAGTGCGCCGCCTATTTTGTCGATCCCGAGAAACGCGCGCTGGTTGACTTGACCGCCACCGCCCTGCGCGACGGCGTTGCCGCGCACCGCACGCTCAAGAAGCAGTTGGAGGAGATGAACATTCCCCTGACGCCGCTTCTGCTGGTGCAGGCCGATTCCAGTGACAAGAGCGTGGACCGCCTCAAATCGGTGCTGCTGCGCATGGGATTCACAGACGAACAGGTCGCCGTCCACACCGCCGACGAACCGGACGCCGACATCCTCGCGCTGGCCAACGACGAACGGCGCGAGGTGCTTATCTTCAAGATGGCCGTGGCCCTGGGGTTTGATGCCCCGCGCGCTTTCACCCTTGTCTCCATGCGCGCCAGTCGCGACCCGGACTTCGGTGTCCAACTGGTCGGCCGCATCCTGCGCGTCCACCGCCGTCTCCAGGGCCGCGCCCAGTCCGGCACACTCCCCGACGCGCTCAATTACGGTTACGTCTTTCTGGCCGATCCAGAGACACAGACTGGCCTCGACATCGCCGGTCAGAAGATCAACGCCATTCAGACCGAGTACGCCAAGGCCAGCACCGCCACCGTCGTCCTGCACTACGGCGACGGCGTTTCCGGCGTCAGCACGGTCGAGGCAAACGGCCAGACCAGCTTCTTCGGTCTCGCATCTGAGACCGCCCCGCAGACAACCGGCGCCGCTGCCGTCAGCGATGTCGCCACCACGACCACCGGTAGGGTCGCCTACATCCCCAACTTCGACTTCGGCACCTTCTTCGGCGCCAACCCACCGCCACCCGCGCCCGGACCGTCGGCAAATACCCCGGCCAAGGTCTGCGGCTCCCCCGGATCGCACCGCTACCAACTGCGACCCGGCATGCCCCGCCGCTTCAAGACTCAGGTAGTCTGCCCGGACATCGAGGTCACAGAAGAGGAGTGCGCCGAGCGCTTCATCGTTTCCACCCGCGACCTCTTGGAGGCCATGAAGACCCAGGTGCCCGTCGAACGCCGCACCCTCGATGTCTTCACCCACACCTTCCAACAGGAATTCGATTTCAGCGCCGACCTGTCGCCCACCCAGGCGGCCGAGGCCGCCCACCGCGTTCTCTGCCGCAACAAGACCTTCGATCCCAAGGGCCTGCTCCAGGCGCTCCGCCGCAAACTCCAGAAGGTCATGCAGGACGAAACCATGCCCGAAGCGCAGGCTCCCGAGAAGGTTGCCTGTTTCCTCGATGTCATTCTCGCCACGCACCCCGAACTGCTGTTGGAGGCGCAGAAGGCCGCGCATGCCAAACACGCCCAGATTCTCGCGGCCGACGATCTCCCGTCCGAACTGGTCTGGGCCGAACCGCTCCCGAAATCGCCCCGCAACGTCTACGGCGTCATGCCAGCCGGTCTCAACACCTGGGAGGAACCCTTTGCCCAACTGCTCGACCGGGACATGAACCGCCTCGTCAAGTGGTGGCACCGCAACGAACCGCACAAACCCTGGTCCGTCAACGTCCTCATGCCCGACGGTCGCGGTTTCTTCCCGGATTTCGTCATCGGCATTGAAGGCCGCCAGACGGAAGACGGCGGGTTGCTCGCCGACCCTAAACTGTATTACCAACGCGACGACGAAGCCCCGAAAGTCCTCGCCGAACACCGCATCTACGGGCACGTGATGATCCTGTCGCTGGACGGCGTGCGCTGGATGATCGTTGGCTATGACGAAAAGGCGCAAAAGCCTATACTTGCAAAGGAATTCCGCCTGACGGACATGATAGATTTTTGAGGGAGAAAAACGAAACCTCAGCCAAGAGCCTCTCTATGCACACCGCCACCGTCCAATCCCGCCGCCCGCCCACAGGAACCCAGGAATGGGCCGCCAGCAACGTCAACATCCAGGACGGCTGCGAGCACGACTGCCGCTACTGCTACGCCAAGACCATGGCCATTCGCTTCAAGCGGGCGACCGCCCAGTCCTGGATCACACCCCATCTCCGTCAGCACGACGTGGACCGCCGGTACACCAAGCGGGATGGTCGGATCATGTTCCCGACCGCTCACGACATCACCCCGGCGAATCTGGATCCCTGCCTTGACGTGCTGACCCGGATGCTCGCCGCCGGCAACGAGGTCCTGATCGTCTCCAAACCCCGCGTCGTGTGCATCACCCGCCTCTGCGACACACTCCTGCCGTACCGCGACCAGATCGTCCTGCGCTTCTCGATCGCCTCCACCGACGACGCCGTTCTCTCCTTCTGGGAACCCGGCGCGCCGGCCTTCACCGAGCGTCTCGACTGTCTGCGCCTCGCCTACGCCCGGGAATTCGCCACCAGCGTCTCCTGCGAACCCATGCTCGACGCCAACCCGGACGCCCTCGTCGCCGCCGTCCGCCCCTACGTCACCGACTCGATCTGGCTCGGCAAGATCAACCGCCTCCGGAACATCCTGCCCCTGAACTGCCCCGGCGACGCCGCGGCCGTCCGCCGCGGCGCGGCCATCATGGCGTCCCAGAACGACACCGCCATCCGCGCCCTCTTCCGCCGCCACCACACCGACCCCCTGATCAAATGGAAAGACAGCATCAAGACGGTTGTCGGACTGGCTCACCCGAAGGAGCATGGCTTGGATATCTGAGGGAGAGGGCTTTGGGAAGGAGGACGGGGGAGGGAAGGACGGGACTTTCCCTCCTTTTCCGCCTCACACGCCGATCCCGTCGAAGAGGACCGATGACAGGTAGCGCTCGCCCGCGTCCGGGAGGATCACCACGATCGTCTTGCCGGCGAACTCCGGCAGGTTGGCGAGACGGACCGCCACCGCAGCTGCCGCGCCGCAGGAGATGCCGACCAGCAGCCCCTCTTCGCGCGCCAGGCGCCGGGCGAAGGCGACGGCCTCCGCGCTATCGACCTGCTCCACGCGGTCGACCATGGCGAGGTCGAGGGTGTCGGGAATGAACCCCGCGCCGATCCCCTGGATCTTGTGCGGCCCGGGCTTGAGATCGATCCCCGCCCGCTTTTGCGTGATGACCGGGCTTTCCCGCGGCTCCACCGCCACCGAGAGGATCTTCTTGCCGCAGGTATGCTTGATGTAGCGCGAAATGCCGGTGATCGTGCCGCCGGTGCCGACGCCCGCGACCAGCACGTCGATGCCGCCGTCGGTGTCTTTCCAAATCTCGGGCCCCGTCGTCTGCTCGTGAATCGCCGGATTGGCGGGATTCTTGAACTGCTGCGGCAGAAAATAGCGCTGTGGATCCGCTGCGGCCATCGCCTCAGCGCGGGTGATCGCCCCCTTCATCCCCTCGGCTCCCGGTGTGAGGATCAGGTTGGCACCGAACGCCGCCAAGACGCGCCGACGCTCGATGCTCATGGTCTCCGGCATCGTCAGCGTGAGCGTGTAGCCCCGCGCGGCGGCAACATAGGCCAGCGCGATGCCGGTGTTGCCGCTGGTCGGCTCGACGATCTCCATGCCGGGACGGAGCGCCCCCCGCTTCTCGGCGTCCCAAATCATGTTGGCGCCGATGCGGCACTTCACCGAGTAAGCCGGATTCCGCCCCTCGACCTTGCCCAGAACCGTTGCACCGGCTCCCTGAGTCACCCGATTCAACCGCACCAGCGGCGTGTTGCCAATGGATTGCGAATTGTCTGCGTATACCTGACCCATAACTCCACTCCTTTCGCTTGTTTTTTAAACACCAGATTGTTGATAGACTATATCGAAAATCGTCGCTTCCGTCAACTTCATTCGCTCTCTCCCGGCGTATCGAGTTGGTCCTGATAGACGTGGCGGCGGACTTTTTGTGTGGAGGTCCGTTCCAAGGGCTCGCGGCGTACCACGAGCTT
>VGWG01000164.1 GCA_016873675.1 Lentisphaerota bacterium
CGCGGGACTCGTATCCAATTTGGCGAGGGGCTTCCGCAACCCGGAAATCCGCAGAATCGCCTTGTTTCACGCGCTCGGCGACCTGCCTATGCCGCCCGAGTACACCCACAGATTCTCGTGAAGTGCCCATAAAGTTTCACAACCGCGTGGAAATGTTGTCCGATCCCGGCAGTCGCCCCCCATTCCACCCCCGATCCGGAAGCGTCCCTCACCCGACTTGGCACAGCAGCCCCTTGAGATACAGCCCTTCGGGGAAGCAGACGTCTTCCGGATGGTCGGGGCCCTGCTGGAGCCGTTCGATGATCTGCACCCGGCGCCCGGCGTCCACGGCGGCGTCGGCGACCACTTTGTGGAACAGATCGGGCGTGACCAGCCCCGAGCAGGAGAAGGTCGCGAGCAGTCCGCCCGGGCGGAGCAGTTTCATCCCCAGCAGGTTGATGTCCTTGTAGCCCCGGCACCCCGCCATGACCTGGCCCTTGGATTCGACAAACTTGGGCGGGTCGAGGACGATCAGGTCGAACGCGCGGCGGCTGTCGCGAAACTGCCGGAGCACCTGAAACACGTCACCGGTAATAAACTCCGCACGGTCGGCGGCGATTCCGTTGAGCGCCGTGTTGGCGCGCGCCAGATCGAGGGCGGGCGCAGAGAGATCGACATGCGTCACCCGCGCCGCGTCAGCCATCCCCGCCGCCACGCCGAAGCCGCCGGTGTAGGCGAACGCATTGAGCACCTCCCGCCCCGCCGCGACCGACGCCACACGGGCGCGGTTAACGCGCTGGTCGAGATAGAAACCGGTCTTGTGCCCACCCTTCACATCGACGCCATACCGACACCCGTTTTCGCTGATCTGAATCTGATCGGGAGGTTCCGCGCCGCGCAGAACGCCAGCCACGGGATCGAGTCCCTCCCGGTCGCGGACCGTGGCGTCGCTTCGCTCGTAGATGCCCGCGCACGCCGGCAGCCGCCGCACCAGCACGCCCGTAATCTCACCCTTCCACCGTTCGACGCCGGCGGCGGTGAACTGGCAAACGATGAAATCGCCATAGCGGTCGACCACCAGGCCCGGCAAACCGTCAGACTCGGCGTTGACCAGCCGGAGCGCGTTGTCATCGCCGCGCAACACGCCCAGATCGGCCCGGAGCTGAATCGCCGCCGCGATCCGCCGCTCGAAGAACGCCGCATCAACCGCCTCCGTCGGGTCGCACGTCCACATCCGCACCCGGATCTGCGACGCCTCCGACCACGCCCCAAGCCCCAGGACCGTCCCATCATCCGCGATCACACGCACCGTCTCCCCCAGCGTCAGCCCGGCAGCGGCGCGCTCGACCGCCCCCGAAAAAACCCAGGGGTGTCGCCGCTTGATGGAATAGTCCCGCCCCTCTTTAATCACGACGTCTTTCATAGATCATCCTTTTAGAAATCCCGCGTTTACCGGCTTTACGGGACCGTTTGACTGAATAGTTTCTGGATGTACGATGCGGCATCCACCTGAGTCAATTCGCCCGAGAGCGCCACGGGCTGACCCCGGCTTTTCTGCTGACTGGCCAGGCGGTCGCCCACACGGTGGATAAACAGCGGCACCCGTTCGGCAGGGTCTGCTCGGACGCCTGCCTCTAGATCGTACTCGACCATGGCACGGTGGTCCCCAAAAACGACCACGAGCGTTCCCGCAGGCAGTCCGCCAATATAGGTTTCAATCTGGCGGTCGACGAAATGCATGTTATTAAAGAAACGGGAGCGGAAATCCCCCTTGCCGGCAATAAACGTCTGGTGCTCGGGTTCGAGATAGATGAACGGCTGGTGGCTGGTGAGCGTGATGAGGTAATGCAACTGGCGCCCGGCGCGGGGGGTTGCAGCGATCATCGCCCGCGAGATTTCCAAAACCGTGTCGTCGCGGATGCCCCACAGGCTCACAGGGGCGCCCAGATCGTCGCGCATCTCCTCCAGAAACAGCGTGCGCGTGAACCCCATCCGCATAAACGTCCGCTTCCGCTCGAAGAAGCGCCCGCTGTTCCCGTGAAGGGCCACGGAGGCGTATCCGGCCCGCGCTGCCACCTGCGGCAGCGTATTCTGATAGGGATATTTTTCAATAATGTACGTCATCAGCGTGGGCGAGGGCGGCACCGCATTGAGCATGACGAAGTCCGCATCGCCCGATCCGTTCCTGTGAAACGGCGCAATTCGGAACAGCATGGCATCTTCGGCGAGGCGGTTCAGGAAGGGCGTCACGGCACGCCCGTCCACATGGTGATTCAGGATCCGCCAGTCCAGGCTTTCCACCTGCAGCACGACCACATCGCCCGTCAGCGCCACCGGCGATTCGATGGCGCTCAGCCGGTCCGTCGCCAAGGCCCGTTGCGCGACGGCCTCGTCCAACAGGTGGGTCATGTCCCGGTACACGAACTCGCTTGCCCAGAGCGGCAGAAAACCGTAGGTCATTCCAAAACGTTCGTTGGACACGAACGTGCGCAGTTTGTCCGGGCGATCAATCTTCATCATCGCGACGCCTAGAAGCAGGCCATACCCCGCCAGCGCGGCCAGGCCAACGCTGAGTCTGCACGTCCGCAAATCAGCCGGTGGCGTCACCCGCAGCAGCAGCCAGACTTTTGCCAACAGGGCCAGCACCAGCGCCAGTAGCAAAAACCCATTGGCGTAGCCCCAGTTGAACTGCATCACCTCCAGCCCCTCGGAAAATTGCCCCTGCAGGGTATTCCAGGACAGCACACGACCGAACACCGATTGATAATAGTTCGCGCCCTGGGCGAACAGGATGAAGCCGATACACGCGAGGATCGTCCACACCCGCGGCAGCAGAAAGACCAGTCCGAGGCTGAACAACAGATCCAGCAGCAGGCGCACCGTCTGCGCGCCGACGCGTTTGGCCAACGGCACGGGATAGTCAAAATGAAAGGACAACGCCTGAAAGGCGAACAGTTCCAGCGCCCAGATCACGGCGACGGCCAGCAGCAGCGCCAGGGCGCGTGACTGCGCCGGACGGGCCGACTGGATCGTGGCAGGACGGTGGATCACTGAAAGGCGTTCCTCTCACCGGCAACGTGTACCATTATTCTGACTTCTGAATTCTGTATTCTGACTTCTCTCTTGCAAAACCCAGCGGGGTTTTTGCAAGAGCCTCACATCTTCTGATCCAGCCCCTTGCCGGTCTCGATGTGGGCGAAAGTGGGCAAGTGGGCCTTGAAGACCGCCACCAACTCGGCCTTGGTCACGCGCGGCCGGTGAAGACACGCGCGCAGCGCCTCAAACACACCGTCGATCTCCGCCAGACTCCGGCGGGGAGCGTTTTTGACGACCCCGAGGGCAGCGAAGCGCGTCAGGTCCAGATCCTCGCCCGGCGTATAAAACTCCTCATACGGCTTCTCGCCGCTGGTGTCGGACTCAAAGAAATAGACCGGCCACCGGATCGTGCCGCGCGGACTGTTCGCCAACAACCCGTCCGCCCGGAGCCGCGCCATCTTCTCCCGCGCCTCGTCCTCGCTGTGGCACACGTCGGCCTCCAGGCCCAGGGCGTGGAGCAGGTCGAGCGCCACCTGTTCAAACGGGATCATGTCGCGCGCCTCATCGAGCTTGGGAAAGAGGATGTCGCCGCTCTCCCCCAGGACCGAGGCGAGCAGGCACAGCTCGCCCGCCTCGGTCGGCGAGACGAAGAACCGCCGGATGCCGAGCGGGCAGGACCAGGGCTGGCGTTTGGACAGCCGCTCCAGAAAACCGAGCGGCAGGCTGCCGTTGGAAAACGCCACATTGGCGAAGCGGGCGGTGGTGACGGGCATCCGGCCGGCATAGGCCATGATCATTTCCTCCATCAGCTTTTTGCTCGCCCCCATGAGGTTTACCGGGTTGGCCGCCTTGTCCGTGGAGACGCAGAAGAAATGCTGCGGCGGACGCTCCAGCAGCAGGTCGAGCAGTCCGCGCGCGCGCAGCAGATTGTTCTCGACCATCGCCTCGATAGAAAACGGATCCTTCTCGCTGCGCACATGCTTGTGCGCCGCAAAATTGGCCACGATGTCAAACGGCCCGTGCGCGCGGAAGAGCTTGGCGAAGACGGGATCGCCGAAGCTGACCGGATAGGTGATAAAATCGGCCGGCAGGGCGGCGGCGCCACCGCTGCGCAGGTCGCGCACGAGTTCGGTCAGCCCGTTCTCGCTGGTATCCACGACGCACAGCTTCGCCACGTTAAACCGCAGGAGCGCCTTGATGTAGTGCGAGCCGATCGACCCGGCGCCGCCAATGACCAACGCCCGGCTGCCGTCGAGCCGCGCATGCAGGTCGCCATCGTAACGCGCAAAGTCCGCCGCGAGCAGGCTCTGCTCCCGCCGCGTCACCTGCTCCCGAATAAACCGATCCAAATCAAATGCGATGTCCATGCCTGACCGCCTCTCCCCCTGTGGGTTTTGTCATGCGCAGACTATACGTCGCTCCTCTCCCCGCCGTCAACTTAAACAAGCGAGGAAACAGGGTAATGGGTGTGATTTTGTTTCGTTGAAGATCAAGCGGCAGAGCGTAGGTGCGCGAGTATGGCGCTGATGCAGATGGCGTTTTTGTGTCGCCAGTGCATGCCCGCCTGTTTGCACCGTCTGACGACCAGGA